>JAWSUW010000200.1:0-4954 GCA_033549245.1 Bacillota bacterium
GGCGTACCAGGTACTGGTACGGCGGAAACGGCGGAAACTTTTTGAAGTGTTTAGTGTTTTCAGTGGTTGTAGACGATGAAGCAAGTGATTGGATGAATATGGTACCAGGTTACTATGCGGCGGTTCCGGCAGCAATTCATTCTTTCCAAACCCTTGACCAGCCCCTTGCTCAGAGCATCGATTATAGTAGAATTAGTAATGAATGCCATCGGCATTCCTTCAAACATAAATGAAATTCTCACAGAGGTGAATAGATCAGTATAATGAGGACATTATATGATTAGTTTCAAAATATTCAAAGCATGCTCATAGTCATTTCATAAGTAGCTTAAAGAAGACCTCTTTAAATTATCAAAGGAGGTCTTTTTTACATGTAATGATCATTTAACAATCATGAAGAAAAATCTAAAACGACGCTTTGGAAGAATTGTAGTACACTTTTGACTAAGAAACTGCCCTTGTGTCGAGAAAGCGGTAGTTTGGACGGAGAGATTAGTATGAATGAGAAAGAAATCGATGCTATTTTTGCGCGTTATGGACTTTGAAAAATCTTTAGCGTTTTATTACAAATCATCAGTACCAAAGGTATCCCATTCACTAAGATCTCCTGCCTCGTACCCTTTAAGAAACCAGCGTTTTCTTTGTTCAGAAGTTCCATGTGTAAAGCTATCGGGAACAATGTAGCCTTGTGTTTCCATTTGAATTCTATCATCACCTACTGCACTAGCTGCAGTCATCGCCTCTTCCAAATCACCTTCTTCTAACAGATTTTTGCCTTGCACATGTTTCGCCCATACTCCTGCTAAATAATCCGCTTGAAGCTCCAGTCTAACATTATATTCATTGTACTCTTCTTTACTGACCTTTGCTCTGATCTCATTCATTTGATCTATAACGCCAAGTTCATTTTGCACATGGTGGCCAATCTCATGAGCTATTACATAGGCCATAGCAAAATCGCCCGGTGCTTCAAACTTGTTTTTAAGTTCTTGATAGAAGTCTAAATCGATATAAACTGTTTGATCGCCAGGACAATAAAATGGTCCGGTGGATGAACCTGCTACTCCGCATGCAGACTGAACGCTTCCATTAAAAAGAACCAGCTTAGGTTCAGTATATTGTAAATCTTGTTCAGCAAAAATATCTGCCCAGATGACTTCTGTATCCGCTAAAACTACAGAAACAAACTCTGCAAGCTCCTCTTCTTCTTGAGTTGCCTCATAAGGCACATTTTGGGGTTGTTCTGTATCTATGGTTTGCATGATATCCCCGGGATTTCCTCCGAGTAATGTATATATAATCACAATGATGATTCCAATGCCTCCGAGCCCACCTGCTACACCTTTCATGCCTCTTCTATCTTCTACATTTGAACTTCTAGATCTTCCTTTCCACTTCATATCTTGCCTCCATTTGAACGTAGAACAAAGATGTTCTACCTATTCATTTTTACCCTGAAAACAAGTTTCAACTCATTTTATGACCGCACACCAAATGGATTATTATTCAGTAGGACTTGAAAATTAGTAGCTTAGATATGAACGAAACTTAATTGGTATGCGGTAACGAAAATGATTGATAATTTTCAAACAATTTTGGAGTGTATAATGATGCAATATAATGAATCGTGAGAGACAATGTAATCTGGAGATTAAAAATCAGCTATAGTTAAGCGATAATTTAATAACCTCTGGGTACCAGCTACCTACCCGGTGGTAACGGCGGTAACTTGGAAAAGGACACAGTGTTTTGAACTGTTTTAGATGTTGAAATTGATGCATTAATGAAAAATATACCTGGTACCAAGCGGCGGTTGCGGCAGTAACTTAGTGTTGACAGAATGATGTCTGATTTTTCTATTGGTTAGAGTAGTTATCATAAATGAGGTATTATCGAAAATATTAGATCTTTCATTATTTAAATAGCCCAACTATGAAACTTATTTTGAATAAATAAAATTGGTGTCAATTGTTTGAGTCAAAGTTATTGCCACAACCGCCGCTTGGTACCAGGCACCTTTTCCGATTAAATTTGGTTATAAATGCTTGCAATAGTTTAAAATGCTGTATTTATTTTTGGGTTACCGCCGATACCACCGGGGTGGTATCTGGTACGCAGAATGGTACGCAGAATGTTGGAACCCAATGTCCCGTTGATTAATTTCAGCGGGATTTTTTTAATTGTTCAAATTGAAGAAATTATTTTAATGAAAAATGTTATAATTTTATTAATGATATACGTGTGGAAACTTTAAAATAAGGAGTATGGCAATTGTGCCATTAAATAAACTTATGGGACTTATTCATATTAAGAATCTTTTTAAAATTGAAAGTTTTAGCACTCCAAAACTCGATATCCAGTTAGCGCTTACGGTGGCGGACGAAAGAACCGTTCTTTTTCGGATAGAACGGATCAATGCGATGAGGCTTAGAATTATTGGTTACATAGCAATAGTCTTAGAGCTGCTTCTAATTCTATTTTATGATCTGCCTAATCTTGCAAATAAAGAGTCTCAAATGGAACTGTCATTGGCTTATTTAGGTGCTCATCTATTTCTACTGATCATTTCCATTGCCGTCGTTATTGCTGTACAAAGTTCGAATTCCAAAAATAAGGAATTAGATTTCAAGCATCTTAAGTGGATAAGTGCTGGTTTTGGCATGCTGTTTTTATCTGGAGTGGCTTTTGTTACCGGATTAGATCAGCTGGCCAATGATCAAATAGTGTCCTTTATCGCTATGTTTGCGATTGGTAGTACGCTCTATTATTGCAAACCTTCTCGGCAACCATTTGTTTTTGGTATTCCAATTGCTCTTTTTGTAATCTTTGTGTGGCACTTTCAAGAGGACCCTGCGATTGCCAGCGTCAACATCATCAATGGCCTGCTGTTCTATGTGACGATGATGGTTATTTCGGTTTTCAACTACAACAGGGCTAAATCGGAAATCTCTAAAGGACTATTACTGGAAGCATGGACAGAGAAACTAGATTTTTTGGCACATCACGACTCATTGACGGGACTGTATAACAGACGCCGATTTGAGAGTGAAGTTTTTAAGATGATGGAAGATAGTGATCGACAGAATCATCTTGCCCTTGGGATTATGGATCTTGATGATTTTAAGAAAGTGAATGATTCATTTGGACATGACCGAGCAGATGATGTGCTCATAAAAGTAGCCGAAATTATGAAGCAGGGTATCGAGCCAAGTGGCATTGTTGCCCGCTGGGGTGGTGAGGAATTCATTTTTATGCTTCAAGGGCCGACATTTGAAGCGTTGATTGAAAAGGTGGAGTCCCTTAGAATGGCTATTGCTTCAGAAGCAATTGTGATTGCCGGTCAAACTATACAAGTTACAGGCAGCTTCGGTATTACAGAAGTTCTTTGGGACGGGGGCAATCAACTTAAAGAGAGTTTTACATTAGTGGATGCTGCACTATATGAATCTAAAGAAGCAGGCAAAAATCTTGTGACGGTTAAGTTGGGTTGAGATATTCAATATGCACGATGCCGCTTAGGCGTTAACGGCGGCAATTATTTTTTTTCGTTGTAAAAACAACGGAAAATGCAACGAAAAAATTTGCGTTGCAAAACACTCTTTTTAAAATAGTAAGTGCGTATGCAAGGAGAGGTACCCGATACCAAATATTATAGTTTGCATCGTTGTACAACGATAATATTTTAGTAGGACTAAAACTCATCGTACCAGTTCCAAGAGGCGAATGTGGCAATAACTTACTCCTTACAGAGCCCTGACCACCCCATTGCCTTGACCAACGATCACAGTCAAAATAGTACTGAATGCCATTGGCATTCCTTCAACATATTATTTTACACTACTTGAACTATTTGGAGCGACACGACAAATCCGTGATGGCAGTCCCAGCCATTGACATATTGCCGTTGTCGATTCTATAATTTTAAAAGAAACCATAATGAGTGGAAAACATGAATTTAGGATAATATGGTACTTGATTATCTACTATGATAGAATTAGTAATGATTATTCACTGTTCACTTAAAATGTCAGAGCTATAGGCTATCGTGTTCGCTCTAGTCGAGGCACACAATTTAGGCGATGGGCAACGGAAAGACTTTAGACCTCACAGCGTTTTATAAAATTATTAAAGAGGGGGCAATATGGAATCGTCAAAAAGAGATTGGAAACTTTTTAGGGAAAAAATAAGTACATGGCAAGAGAACTATATGGAAAAGCTAGTTATGGAGTATGCAGCGTTATTGAACGATGATTTGCCGGCATCAAGCAAGTTTTGGGAGCTGGAAAATCGAATTAAACAAGACAAGAAGAAGCCAGGAGTAATTATAAATATAAGAAAGCAAGAGATGTTGTTTGAGATAATTCGTCTGATTAATGATGGTGCAATTACGATGGATGATTTGAGTGATTTTAGTGATGAACTAAGAAATCAAGTAAATGGTTTTTACAAACAAAACGGAGGTTAGAATGATTAAAATAACCACTACAGAACAGTTAGCAGGTGTGAGATTGGTGGGGGATTATGAGGACCTGTATCAATTGGTGGATGCTATTCATGAGATTGTTGTTGATGAGTATTCTGAAAAATATGAAAAACATTCAAGATATGCTGCAGCGTCATTGCGCGTTTTAGGGGTTTGCTATGACATTAGACATGCCTATCAAGGGGATCGGGATGTCATAACGGAGTCAAATGGTATGAATAGAGAAACGATGACTTTTCACAAGCTGATCGTGCCTGAAAATAATGTATACTATGCATGCAATATTATTTTACCTGAAATGATTTTTGTAACATTGGCACTCAACGAACTGATAGAACTTAGAGTTGCTGAATTAAGCAAGTCGAAATATACGAAGTGTGAAGGGTTTCATAAGAATGTTATCTGGGATGAAGTAATTATAACTTTAAGCGCTTTTCAGAGTGCCTTTTCTAAGAGTCTTAAAGAGGTTAT
>JAWSUW010000201.1:0-4915 GCA_033549245.1 Bacillota bacterium
GGGATTGCTACGAAAAAAATGAGTAGTAGTGCAAAGAAGAATGACGGCATCGATACCCCCGTTAGTGAGAATACCGTCCAAAAATTATCAAATAGTCCGTATTTTTTCACGGCGGATTTTATGCCCACCGGTATCGCAATCGCAAAGGCAAACACCATTGCTACGATATTCAGATAAAAAGAGTTCCAAATATAAGTCCGATTACATCGCTTACTGGTTTTCTGTATTTGTATGAATTTCCAAAATCCCCTTGTAACGTTCTACCTAACCATTTGACATATCTGATGTGAAATGGTTGGTCAAGGCCAAGTTGTGCCCTGATTTGTTGCTGTTGCTCAACTGTTGTGTTTGAGCCTACCCCTAGGTACGCATTCACCGGATCTCCAGGCATGATTTCGAGCAACCCGAACAAAACGATCGTGATGATCAATAGCACTGGAATCAGGTGAAGTATTCTTCTCAAAATGTACTTTAGCATTCCTTCACCCCTCAGAATTATTATAACAAATCTTAAAATAAAGGCAGTCTAGATTAAGACTGCCTTTATGAATTCAATATACTGATTATTGTGTTTCAGATTTTGACTATTCTACAACTTTTGCATCTTTAAGTGCACTTACCCAGTTGTAAAGTGAGCTTGTGTTGAAATCTACCAACTTAGGATTGTAAAGGTCGAAGTAAGTGTTTGCGTATACAGGCATCATAGCTGCATCTTCGTTCAAGATTTTAGCGATTTCTGCATAGATTGGCTTAGCTTCTTCGATATCCATGATTCCTTTTGCTTCATCAAGTAATTCGTCCACTCTTGGATTTGAGTAACGGCTTGTATTGTCATTACCGCTTCCGATGTAGTCTGAGTGGAATGTGCTGTAAAGTGAATGTGGATCTGGAGTTGTGATTGATGTTGCAAGGAAGAATAAGCTCCAGTTCTCAACATTTGCATCTGAGTTGTAGATTACATAGTCAAGAATTGTATTGAACTCAAGGTATGCGATGTTAAGTTTCACGCCAAGTCCTTGACCCCAGTCTCTTTCCCACATAGGAATAAGAGTTGCAAGGATATCATGATCAGGCATAGCTGCAATGTTAAGTTCCATTACAACGCCGTCTTTCTCTCTGAATCCTGATGGTCCAACTACCCAACCAGCTTCATCCATTAATGCTTTTGCTTTTTCAAGGTCGAACTCATACTCGATCATTTGAGCTTTAAGCTCATCAGTGATTGCCCAAGAAACTTGTGAGAATGGGTGGTATTGTGTAGATGCAAGTACTTGATCAGTATCTTTATCATAATAGTAGCTGTTTACGAACTCTTTTGTGTTGAATGAATAGTAAAGTGCTTGTCTTACTAACTTGTCAGCTGTAGGACCAAATTCATTGTTTGTTTTGATGTAGCCGTAACCGCTTCTGTTGTAGCTGTTGATTGAGAAGCCGTTGTTTCTAGCTTCAGCGATTTTAGTAGGCTCGATTACGCCAGCCAAAAGGTCAACGTTACCACTTGTAAGTTCAACGATATCAGTTGTTTGATCAACGAACTTAAGAATGATATCTTGAATCATATAGCCTTCGCCTTTGTAAAGCGGATTTCTTTCAAGGTAAACAAGTTCTTTTTCCTTGAATTGAGAAATAAGGTATGGACCTGAACCAACTGCATCAGTTGAAAGTGCTTCTACGCCTGCAGTGTTACCTGGCTCAAAATCAACGCCATAGTAGTGTTCTGGTAAAATTTGATAAGTACAGTTTGCAAAGTTTACACGAAGTGCATCGATGAAGTTGAATTGTACTGTGTAATCATCAAGAGCGACAACACCAGTAAACTCATCAGTTTCGCCTGCATAGTACTCATCATAGCTTACCATGTCTTTAACAGCTGAGCTGTAACGGCCTGTGTAAGAAGGATCTGCAAGTACTTTGTAAGTGAATACTACGTCGTTTGCTGTAAGAGGTTGTCCATCAGAGAAAACCAAATCTTTCTTCATGTTGAATGTGATCGATTTGCCATCTTCTGAGTATTCCCAGCTGTCTGCTACTACGCCTTCGAATTCGCCATCAAAGTTTCTGGCAATCAAAGATTCAAATACCATATCGACTACATAACCGTCGTATGATGATGAGTAGTAAAGAGGGTTGAAGTTACCTGAAGCCTCTTCAATACCTACTACAAGAGTACCGCTTGGTTCTTCTGTTGCTGCTGGTTCTTCCGTTGTTGGATCTTCACTTGTTGGTGTTGTGTCTGCTACCGGAGCAGTGTCTTCAGCTTTTGGGCTGCAACCTGCTAAAAACGCGGTAGATACCATTACTAAGCAAAGAAACAAGATTAATGACTTTTTCATAAATAATCCTCCTTCTTCAAATGGATCGGTCGATTTTTTCTCAACCGAACTCTTTATATAAATCCGAAGATTCATATCTTTTTTTGAATTGTTAAAATAATGCGACAATTCAGATTAAAAAACATTTGTATCATTTTTGTAAACAATATCATATTCGTTTCTTAAGATATTTCTCATTCTACTACATAATCCTACAAAATAAAACACTAAAAATGGGTATACAATTTTGTTACAAATCGGCAACAATTGCGATGTTATCAACGTATGGATTTTTTTTTGTAACACTCAGTTCACATCGAGTTAACACTTTGTGACCCGAAATAATCATGTATTTATCCAATCCCTTATTTGATAAGGCATTGGAAGTTATAGCGCCATAAATGTTTTTTTGTACGGACTAAAATTACAGTTTTGACACATTATTTTTACAACTTGATTACAGAAGACGATTTGCCTGAGTATTTGAATTCTTGAACAAATCTTAACATTTAAAAAAGCAGCCCCCATACATCACTGCACGGAAAACTGCTTCAAATTCAAACTGGTATTCTATTTTTTATTCTGAATCACCATATGTGGATATGGAATTTCGATGCCATTTGCATCAAAAGCTTCTTTAACTTGTTCCTGAAGATCAAAATTTAGCGTCCAATAATCTGATGTATTGACCCAAGTTCTTGTTTTAAATATAAGCGCACTATCCGCGTCTGTCCCCAAACGGACAAATGGCTCAGGATCTTTCAGTACTAGAGGATGGTTCATAATCGTATCCATTATGATTGTCTTGACTTTACCTATGTCACTATTGTAATCCACTCCAAAATCAATATCCAGCCTTCTCGTCGGATAGAATACATAATTAGTGATGGAACTACTTGCTATTGTCGAATTCGGAATGATGATTACCCTATTGTCCACTGTAGTCATATGAGTGTAAAAAAGACCGATTTCCGTAATCGTTCCCGAATGTCCGGCACCGTCTATATAGTCACCCACCTTGAAAGGTCTTAGACTGATAATCAACACACCACCAGCGAGATTGGACAAACTGCCTTGAAGAGCGAGACCTATAGCGAGACCAGCAGCACCTAGTACAGCCACATATGTGGTCATAGGAACTCCGGCGACCATTATGGCCGTAATCACAACCAATAATTTCAGTCCCATTCTCGTTGCTGATCTAACAAATAGTTGAAGAGTCGAATCGATTTTGATCCACGACTTGGCCTTCAGCATTCGTTTTTCTATAAAACTAGTAATCTTAAAACCTATAATCAACACCAATAATGCCATCAAAAATTTCAGGCCGATTTCCAGGGCCAATGTTTTTACTGTTTCTAACATATTTCCTCCAATTAAATTTTATGAAATGTGGGTTTGCGATTCTTAAAAGTGCATACATATTTAAATCCTAGGGATTTGACCCGCTCGATATTGGTATCATATTCTATTCCCAGTTGATCGGGTCTGTGGGCATCACTTCCAAGAGTCAAGATTTCACCTCCAAGTGATTTGTATAGTTCTAAAATATCCATACCAGGATTATTTTGACCCAGTCCATACCGAAATCCACCTGCATTGAGCTCGATGCCTTTACCGCTTTCAATCACTCTTTTCATTAGAGCTTCCAAGACATCAAAATATGATTTGAGTGCCACCGATTTTGTTTTTGCTTCATATCTAATATATAAATCCAGATGACCTAGGACATCATATCCGTCAAAACTATTTATGCATTCCAGATATTGTTCATAATAATGCTCAACAGCTCTCTCAGGAGGGTGTCTGTCAAAGTAGACACGCTTATAAAGATCACTTCCATCCACGCTGTGTAATGAACCGATGACAAAATCAAACGGTCTGGCATCGACAATTTCCTGATTTCTTATTTCCAAATGTGGTTGCATCCCAATTTCAATCCCTGCATACACACGGATTTTTTCTTTATAATCATGCTGAAACTTATTTATGGTCTCGAAATACAAGTCTTGATCAAAATTCCAATCATGCCCAGGATCTGTTATATCGTAATCCAAGTCAACATGTTCGGTAAATGCCAAATCAGTTATGCCAAGTTCCATAGCTTTATGGATCATTTCAATCATTGGCGATGGTGAATCTGGTGAAAAATCACTGTGTACATGAAAATCCATTTTAAATTTTTGCATACTTGCTCCCTATTTCTAATCATATAATAAAAATAGGTTACCACAAATGTCTGTAATTGACAAATGTAATAACCTATCTATTATTTAGATTTCTCCTGCAAAGTGGCAAGCCGCGAAATGTCTTGGCCCAACTTCTTTGTTCGGTGGTATGAGCTCTCTACAGATGTCTTTTGCATATGGACATCTTGTGTGGAATTTACAACCCTCCGGCAAATTCACGTTGCTTGGAATTTCACCGATGATCGGTTCCATCTTCTTGATCCTGTTCGGATTCGGTACCGGAATCGCCGATAAAAGCGCTCTGGTGTATGGATGCGTCGGGTTGGCATAAAGATCTCTCTTGTCCGCCATCTCTACCATTGAACCAAGGTACATAACACCGATTCTATCACTGATGTGCTTCACGACACTAAG
>JAWSUW010000202.1:0-4854 GCA_033549245.1 Bacillota bacterium
GCTTTTGAATCCCTGCAACAATTGAAATTAAAGAGACAGAGAAGGTGTGTCTGAAATAACTTGTAAACTCACGCTAGGTCCATTAATATTTGTTTTTTTTGGACTATTTACTGCATTGGTGTCATTTTTGCCATTTAAGTTATTACTGAAATTATTGAAGCGAATTACATTGTCAATTGAATTCGATAACATGGCTTCTGAAATGCAAAGTGAATTTACAGAATGATGGAGGGAAAACAATCATGATGAGTAAAAGAAAATTGTCATGGTCATTAATCAGGTCGATAGTAGTGCTTACAATTGCCGTTGCTTCACTTGTAGGATGTGCCCAAAGTACATTGAATATCGAAACAGACCAGGACTATTCAAAAGCTGTATTGTCTGAAGACTACGATGATTATTACACCATTGCATTTGGCAATATGGTGAACGTGGATGCAGCAGCCAAATTCAAACAAGATACTGTGCTATACACTGTGAGCAATATCCAGTTTAAGTATGGTGAATACAAAAAGGCACTCAATACTGTCAATCAAGCACTCGAGTTCTCGAACAACCTGAATCTTGTCGCAAATAAGATTAAATTCCTTGAGCTGCTCACTGATTATGAGGCAAAAGATACCTTGGTAAAACAAGTAATCAGCGAACACAGTGAGCGGTATCCAGTTATGAGTATTGATGAAAAGCTTTACTACAACTATTTGCTGATCAGCGATGGTCATGATCGTGAAGCCATAAGGAATTATACTGAAATTCTTAACTCAAATGTGGATTCATCCTATTTAGAGGCTCTGTATAACGATCTTGGTTTGGCTCATCTTAACTTAAATGAAAATGAGGATGCAAAAATATATCTTACCTTGTCACTTAAATCTAATCCAGATGACAGTATTACGCTCTCGAATTTAGGCAATAGTTATTATGGTCTGAATGATTTTCAAAGGGCTTTTGAGCTTTATGCTCAGGCAATTCAAAATGATCCATATAACACTTATGCCATTTATGGATATGCTTCGGCCGCTCAAGAACTTGAAAATTATGATACAGCAGTAGATACTTGGACAACGTATTTAGATCTTTTGCCAATGGACATGGACGGGTGGATCGGGTTATACGCAGGTTATTTATCGCTTGAAGATTTAGAGGGACAAAAGAAAAGCCTGGAAGCATTGACCGCACTTGCACCATATGATAGAAGTTTTGCATATGATCAATTGATAGCTCATCATGAGATGGGCATCTTGACGGATTCAGGTGATGTTACAAAATCTTATCGTGAGGCGACAAGTGATTTTGAAGCCGACTGGTTGATTGCTGATTTCACATATAATTATGTATCTGCTGAACAAGGCGTATCACTTTATGAAGCGCTTGTTTCAAACGATGATTTAGAATATTCCGAGTATTCCTCATTGGCTGATGATATTTATTATCTTGATGAAAGTGAGTTGTTTGAACTTGTTCTTGGCAAAGTAGAAGAAAATTTCAGTAGAGAAGCACGTCTGGAAATTGAGGCGTATCAATATTATTATGCCGAAGATGCAGTCAAGCTTTTAGAAGTTGCGTCTGAAATTATTGAGATCAACCCCAAAAGTGGTTTTGGATATGAGTATCTTGGAGATGCATATTATTTTGAAATGGATTATGAAAGCGCAGCCTCAAGTTATGGCTTGGCTGTTACTTTAAGTGAAGACGCTTATTACTCTCTTAAGTCACAGGTGGATTGTCTGATTTTACTTGGCAGAATGGAAGAGGCAAAACAACTGAACGAGCAATTTTTGGAAATCTACTCAGATGATGCATTTGGGTATGTCTATCAAGCTCGAATCAACATGAAAATGTCACAAGAAGAAGCTGCAGTGGATGATCTGGTCATGGCTTTTTCTCTATCAAGTTATTTGGATCACATATTTGAAACATACGAAGAATTGTCATCACTTAAAGGGCATCCAAAACTGGACGAATTTGATCTTTAATTGGAGGATTGTTATGGAAGAGAATAAAATCAAAAGTCCCAAACCGATTTTGGGCCTTATACTGGCAAGCTTTCTTGGAATTTTGGCAGCAATATTTTGGGCGATCATCGTTCAAGTAACAGGCTACAACATTGGATTTGCAGCCATCGCAGTTGGATTCATCGTGTCACAAGGTTTTGCGTGGGCTGGAAAAAGTGATTCAATCACGTGGGGCGTTGTAGCAGCTTGCATAGCGGCACTAAGTATTTTCCTAGGTAAAGTACTCGTGGCTGTTTTTTCAGTCGCCGAATTTTATGATGTATCATTTTTAGAAATGCTTCCATTGATTCGATATGACCAAATGATGCTGTTCATCGTGGATACGTTTGAGCTTTTTGATTTGGCTTTCTATGCAATTGCGATTCAAACCGCATTTAAGAGGAGTTATAACAAAGCATCAGATAATTATGATGAGTATTTGAATCCGGAGTATAAATTGCCGACTTAATTAAATACAAGCAAGACTCAACATTCTTGTTAATTGAAATTTGATATGATACAATGTTTGTAACATTTAAATCTGAGTAACAATCAAATTGTTACTTAAAAACAAATGTTACAAAGGAGGTGTCGATAGTGAGTCTTGATTCTGCAATCCAGTATGTACAGAGTAGTATGGGTATTACAGCAACTGTAATGGAGTGGGAAAATACATTGAAATTGCCTGCTTACATAAGTGTCAATTATAAATTTAGAAAGATCCGGTTATTTGATAGAGATTTCATATTATCCGAAAACAGTTATATAGAAGATTTAAGTCTAGATCAAATTAAAAAGCATTTTGCTAAGATAAAAGAAAATAATCACATTGATGAAGCTCTAATACTTGTACTTAATCAACCGAGTGATTATCTAAGAAAACAGCTAATAGAAGCTAGTATTTCATTTATTATCCCTGGAAAGCAGATATTTATTCCAGAACTAGGAACTGCCTATAACGAGAGGCAAATATCTAAGTTCTCAAGGACTAAGACATTAACTAATGAAAAAATGACTCCTACTGCTCAATCATTGTTCCTATTTCTGATGGCCACGTTAGATTTTTCATTGACCATGGAGCAGATTGCACTAATACTGAACAAATCAAAAATGTCTATTTCGAGAGGTTTTAAGGAATTAAATGCTCTAGGTGTTATTGTTGAGGATAATAATGAAAATAACAAATATAAATTCAGCAAAAGTAGTAAAGAAATCTGGGAGTATACTCAAAAATTTTTGTTTAATCCTATAATGAGAACTGTGTATATCAACACTCAAACTATTAAATCTTCACATTTTGATGAACTTACAATTTCAGGAGAGTCCGCATTATCAAGATTGACCATGCTGGTTGGACCAGAAAAGGAGGTCTATGGAGTCAGCAATGATCGCTTTAAGTCGTCATTCTTAGATGTTTTGGCCGTGCCCTATAAAGACAACAATACTGTTACAATTCAGCTGTTCAGACATGAACTGCCTTCAATGAACGGCGTACTACACCCACTGGCAATAGCTGTAGTGCTCAAAGATGAGTTTGACGAAAGAGTCACTTCAGAATTAAAACATATGATAAATGAATATTTTAACGTCTGGGAGGATGCATGGGTAAAGGATATCAGATTGACACTAAACAGTTAGAAGTGTTTAGAGAACATTTTATGTTGTATCGTGAAGAATATATATTGATAGGAGGTAGTGCTGCTAAGTTGCTTCTTGATGATGCTGGGTTTGATGCTAGAGCAACACGAGACCTTGATATAGTATTATGTGTTGAAGCACTCTCAAAAGAGTTTGTGAGCCATTTTTGGAACTTTGTCAGAGTCGGTGGTTATGAGGCATGGCGTAAGGCAGATGGAAGTAAGTGTTACTATCGTTTTATTAATCCTAAGACATCAAATTATCCCTACATGATAGAAATTCTTGCAGATCAAGCTGAATATTTTGAGGATATTGATCAAGTAACGTTGCCTATGGTGATCGATGATGAGATGCTTAGTTTGTCCGCTATAATTTTAAATCGTGTGTACTATCAGTTTTTAATTAAAAACAAAAAAGAAATGAATGGCCTTATTGTTGCTGACGAACATGTAATTGTCCCATTGAAAGCTAGGGCATACTTGGATTTGACAGAAAGACGTAATAGTGGTGAAATGATCAATAGCGATGATATCAAAAAGCATAAGAATGACATTTATAGACTAACTGCACTTCTGATTAATGAACCTCTTGTTGGAGTTCCAGAAATCATAAAAAAAGACATTACAGACTTCTTAGAATTAGTTGATGACAACAGTAACGTTTTAAAACAAATGGATGCCGGTATTCAAGATATGATGATGGTGAAGTCAATCCTAAAGACGGTGTATTGTTCATAACTTTGTTCATTGTAAGGAGTCGCCTGCGGCTCCAAGTTGGTTTTGCACTCTAGCGAGTGCAGTTGGTTTTTGGCTGGCGCCAAGTGGTTAGTGGTTGGGAAGGTCAAAAGATGAAAATGCGGATAGTGAGTCTTGATTCTGCTGATCATCTGATGAATCCATGACGTCGTCCTTGACCGCAAAAAAAAACAATGCACGTTTAGAATACACGATGGCGAAGAACTCAAGAACAGATACTCCTTAGCCATCGTTGACGAAACATTATAGCATTGTTTTTTTGTGCCCTCAAGGATCAATCGAAATCACAGATTTCGACGACTAAAAGACTCTGGCTCAGAATCTAAGAACAGGTGGATCCTAGTTGGACGAAAATGGAAAAATATTACAATTTATGATAATTTGATGTATATTGAACACTCTCACCACTTAAAGCCTAGCTTTTGAAGTGGGAGATTCCTGTTTCATTGTCTTGTGCCTCATTTGGT
>JAWSUW010000203.1:0-4816 GCA_033549245.1 Bacillota bacterium
CAGTGCCGAAGTGCTCTCTTTTGCCATGATTTCAATCATGCGTGGATTCCCCTCGGAATGTCCCGATTCCAGAATATCGCCGACGAAAGTCTCCACATCATCTGAAATATCAGCCTCCAGTTGAGCCTCAGTCTCCACAGCATTCATGCCGGCAGTCGCCCTCACTGTGTTGCCACCAACATAGGGCATTTTCTCAAGCAGTATCACGTTCACTCCGGCAGCTTCCGCTTCAAGTGCGGCGGACATGCCACTCGCCCCTGCGCCAATCACCACGAGATCCACCGTTTCTGACGGTTCAGATGTCCATTTGTAGGATAAAAAAAGCAACACTCCTACAAGTCCAAGGATTATTATATGTCGTTTTCTAATTTTCATAACCGTTTATTCCCCATCCTTATAGATATAGGTCTTCTGAGGACGACCCACTTTGCCATAATGTTGCATTTCTTCTGCAATGCCTTCATCCACCATATGCTCCAGATATCTCCTCACCGTCACTCGCGCGAGATCCGTGAGCTTCCCAATCGATTGTGCCGTCATGGGTTCAGAGCTTTCTTTCAAAGCCTTTAAAATAATATCATACGTCATGGTGTTGATGCCTTTGTCCTGCGGTTTCGGTAATTTAACTGAAGGGTTTTGGATCATCGAATCAATATGCTCCTGATTGAGCTCCGCATTATTTGACAGTTTGCTTCTTCTCGTGATCACCTTGCTGATGGCTTCATCAAAACGGCCGAAATTGAACGGCTTGATCAAGTAATCTATGGATCCCAGTCTAAAAGCCTTCTC
The DNA here is from genome assembly GCA_033549245.1 of Bacillota bacterium. Lineage (GTDB taxonomy): Bacteria > Bacillota > Clostridia > Peptostreptococcales > Acidaminobacteraceae > Fusibacter_D. Next base: position 790 of record JAWSUW010000203.1, read on the forward strand.
CACCGTTTCGGCAGAATTGTCCGCAGTGATGAGAATCACATCTATATCCAAACTATTCGCACGGATCCATCCCAAAAGCTCCGGCCCCTTGTCATTGCCAAGATACACGTCAAGCAGCACCAAATCGATGGATACGGACTCAATCACTGCCTTTGCCTTCCCTATATCCTCTGCTTCATACACTTTGAACGCACCACTTATCTTTTTCACGAATCCCTTATTGATATTTCTCACCATCGGGTCGTCTTCAACAATCAATATATTCATAATCCCTCCTGTACATTCGGAATGAAAACCGTGCAGATCAGTCCATTGTCATTGAGGACCGTAAGCTTTCCGCCGGCTCTTCTCAACTTCTCATCTACGATATAAAGTCCGTACCCGCGATCCGGCCCTTTTGTGCTCACACCTTTTTCAAAGCACTTTTCAATCGGCAAATCCGTTATGCCGCTTCCATTGTCTCTGATGATAAAAGTCGCTCCATTCTCATCTGAATTCAAACTCAGTCCAATCCTTGCACCCGACTTCCCCGCAATCGAATCAATCGCATTATCGATCAGATTGCCAATAATAGAAGCCACGTCATCCTCTATCACATGCTCCGGCATAACCTCGAGGTGGGAAGTGGGCTCGATCACAAACTCAATATGCCTCTCCGTCGCCTTTGAGTATTTTGCGAGGACAAGACCTGAGATGAAGGGCACCTTGACCTTTTCATTCAGTATGCCGATCACCGCTTGTCTCGTCACAGAAATTTTCTCGATATATTGAAGCGCATCCTCATAGGACTCGAGTTGAATCAAGCCTGAAATCGTGTGCAGTTTGTTCATGAATTCATGATTTTGTGCGCGAAGCGCTTGGGTCAATTGCTGCATGTTCGTCAATTCCTCCGCTCTTTTTCTAAGGAGACTCATATCCTCTATTCTAAAGAGCCATCCCAAGCGTGCATTCACATCATGTAGTGCGATCCACTCGATTTTTAACAGTTTACTGGCTCCAATCCGCCATTCCTTCTCCATGTTGCCATCCCCAAGCGCCTCGTAATCTCCGAAAAATTCCGAAAACACCAAAGCACTATAAGTCATACCCACCTCTAAATCCTCTTGGTCCAGCAGCGACTTCGCTCTGGAATTGATCATGGTAATCTCACCAAGGTGATTTACAGCGAGAAGGCCTTCACCAATATTTTCAAGGATGATCTCACGATCCTTCAGAAGCATTGCAATTTCAACCGGTTCCAGCCCATAAATGGACCGTTTGATGTTTTTCGAAAGCGCATAAGCGACGAAAATTCCAATGCCGATGGCAATAAACGCAAAAACGACCAACTGCATGGCAAAGCCACTCATGGTCTGTAGAATCCTCCCATTGTAAATGCCGACGATGACCGTTCCACTCCTGATCCCGTCAGTATAGATAGGTGCGTAGCCTTCCACCATCGCATTGCGCGTCATTTCATAATAATAGGTTGGCTTCGTCTGGACAGGATCCAGTTTTATATCCTCAGTATCGTAGTGGGTGTTCAGTTTTTCAGGAATTGGGTGCGCAAAATAAACCCCCTCACCATTCAGTACATACAGGTACTGAATCCCGGTCTTAAGGTGGATGCTTTCCACCATCTTATTGACAGCGATATAACCGTTCTCATCTGAGATACTGTCTTTGATATTCGGATTTTCCGCAATGATCACCGCCTGATCCATGGCATCCATGGCCACCTGTCTCTGAATGGACCGATACCAGGTCACATACATGGAAAATGTGAGCAAAATGATGAGTGCCGCAATCATTGTAGCCAGGATCATAGTGATTTTATGTTGAAGTTTCATAGGTTGCCTTTCTTTGGTAGTTAATTCGTTTATATTTTAACATAATCTATATGTAAAAGAAAAGAGAAGTTATGTAAACTTCTCTTCTTAAAAGGGGGTTCTATATGAGGAAACGTGTTAGCGAATATATTCTACAGCATTTTGTGCTGCGATTCTACCAAAGATTGTGATGTCTGCCATAGCATTACCGCCAAGACGGTTATTTCCGTGTACTCCACCAGTCACTTCGCCTGCTGCGTAAAGACCAGGAATAACTTCTCCATCTGCACCGACAACTTCACCACCAACAGTAATCATGACGCCACCCATTGTGTGGTGAACGGCAGGAGCCACTTCCACTGCATAGTATGGACCAACCGCAAGTTCTCTAGGCATATCTTGTCTAGCAAATGCTTCATCAGTTCCACCAGCCACATAGCTGTTGTAAGTCTCAAAAGTTGCAGTAAGTGTATCTGCGTCCATTTCGAGTTTTTCAGCCAGTTCAGCCAATGTAGCGCCTTCAACCAGGAAACCTTTGTTGTAGTAACCTTCGATTGCGCTTAAGCTCTCACGAACGGATTGATCGAACATCAAGTAACTGCTTGCTCCGGTTTGAGCAAGTTGTGCGTCTGAAACAACAGCACGTGTGTCGAGTTCATTTACAAATCTCTCTGCTTCTCTATTAACCAGTATCGCACCGTTGCCACGTACTGCTTCTGTAATCATGTAGTTGTTGGATGGCATTACTGTCGGGTGCGTTTGAATTTGCTCCATATCCACATATGCTACATTGAATGCTTTTGCGAATTCAGTGACATCACCTGTAGCACCAGGGTGATTTGTTGTGCCATATCCCTTGAGTGCCGGATCATAAGATGCGACTAGGTCATTGTTTGCACCAAAGCCACCTGTTGCAATGATGACTGCTTTTGCATTGATGTTGAAAGTGCCTTCTTCAGTCTTGACTACAACACCGTTTGCCGATGTACCATCGCCAAGGACTTCCACCACTTCGCTGTTCAGCATGATTTCCACACCGAGTTCAACTGCTTTTGCATGCAATACATCCATCACATGGCTTCCTACGGGAGCGCCACCAGCTGGTCTGTGAGTACGGTTGACACTTGCGCCACCCATTCTGCCGACGTCTGAAAGATCAGCGCCAATGCCTTGCAACCAATCCACTGTTCCAGCTGAATTTTCAGCAAGGACTCTAACGAGTTCAGGGTTGTTGAGGTTACCACCACCTACCATGGTGTCTTCAATGAAAATCTCCACTGTATCTTCAATGCCGAGCGCTTCTTGACTTGTCGTCTCCGCCGCATTGAGTCCGCCAGTCGCATATTTGGTGTTACCACCAACAATAGGCATTTTTTCAACCACTAAAACTTCAGCACCGTTCATTGCCGCTTCGATGGCTGCAGTAAGTCCTGCTCCACCTGCTCCAATGATGACGATTCCAGTTTCTTGATCTTCAAGTTGAACACTTTCTGTTTCATCCACATCAGGGGTTGAAGCCACTGGCTGCACTCCTTCGATGTATGCGCCTGCAAGCGCCGCGCTTACTGCTTCAAGCATACCATTTGATGTGATGGATGCTCCTGCAATAACATCAATCTCACTTGAGTTTGCTTCAATGATATTCTCAATAATTGAATTTGCAGGATCCACAGCAAACTCAGAATCGTTGAATTCCAGTATTTCAATGCTCTCAATTTTAGTTTCGCTTACAGTGACTCCCACTTTGATCGGACCTGCGTGACCTTGTCCGTCACCTTCATACGTTCCAGCCACGAAAATCGCCTCTACTTCTTCATTACTTGTGCAGCCTGTGAATCCAAGCGATGCCACGAGTAAAAATATCAATATAATTGCTAATCTTTGCTTCATGTTTTGCCTCCTGTTATTAATAACTTTCATATCGTGTCATATGAACTCGTCATATGATCTACAGTGAGTTTAAAACATTGACAATCTTTTAGCAATGTTTTGGTTATTAAGTTTAGTTTAGTTCATATAGTTCCCAGCAAGGCTGGGAACTATATGAACTAAACTAAACTTAGTAGTTGGTCTGTTTTGCGCTCATGAGAGCGCAGTGGTTGGGAAAAGAAAAGGGGACAGGTCCAAAACGGTACCTAGCATCGCTAGGTACCGTTTTGGACCTGTCCCCATTAAACCTTTTTTAGAGAGTGCAGGAAATGCTGGTAAAGCAGGAAAAT
>JAWSUW010000204.1:0-4802 GCA_033549245.1 Bacillota bacterium
CGTTCCTTTGGATCGCTTTCTGCTATAAGAAGCGTTAAAGCAACAAGTGCGTCATCTGACAACCTTTTGTCTCCTATTTCAGTATAATAAAGTCCGTTCTTTTTTACAAAATACATAAAAACCGCTGCAGCAATTCTTTTGTTTCCATCAACAAAAGAGTGATTTTTTACTAAAAAGTATAAAAGGTTTGAAGCCTTCTCCTCTAAACTTGGATATACTTCTTCTCCAAATGCAGTCAGATAAATATTATACAACGAACCCGCTAAAGAACTATCTTTTTCTTTGCCAAAAATATCAGAATCAAAATCTCTTTTCATCTCATCAATAATATCGTAAACTTCATCAATACTTACTTTCTGAGCTTCTTTTTCAGTAGTCTTTCCTTCAATAGAAACAGATTTGTGATCGTACTGATCCAACAATTCAAGTGCATACTCATATTCTTTAACTACTGATAATAGATTTCTAATTTCAGAATTATTTATATCATTATTCAATGAAATTCGATGTACAACATTCACCATCTCTTGAAATTTTTTTAATTTTTCATTTTCTTTTTCAAGCATTTTTATATTAACAACATATCCTTCTGTTAGATATCGATTTAAAACGTCAGTTGCCCAACGTCTAAATATAATCCCTCTTGGAGACTTAATTCTATAACCTACAGATATTATGACATCCAAGCTATAAAACGCAACTTGTTTGTCTGAATTTGGAATATGCATTTTTTGCATATTGCTTTTGTTATCTAACTCATTCTCTACAAATAAATTATTGATATGCCTACTGACAACTGACTGATCACGTTCAAACAATTCACAAATTTGTGCTTGAGTTAGCCAAACCGTTTTTTTATCGACATTTACATTAAGTTCAAATTCTCCATCTCTAAAATGAACCAACTCATTCTTCATAAATACCTACTTTACTTTTATGAGACAATTATATCATACAAGATTATATTCTTATCAACACTGTTTGAAACCTCTTCTTGCCCTACTTGTGATACGGTTCATTTTTCTGAATCCTAAACGCACGATAGATCTGTTCCAGCAAAACGACCTTCATGAGTTGATGTGGGAAAGTCATCTTTGAAAAAGATAGTGCATGGTTTGATCTCTTAATGACCAGATCTGATAGCCCAAGGCTTCCTCCTATGATGAAGACGATGTCAGACTGACCACTGAGTCCAAGTAAAGACAATTGTTCTGAGAACTCCTCAGAAGTGGATTGTTTGCCTTTGATCTCAAGCGTGATAACATACTGGGTATCCTTGACCTTTGACAGAATGCGTTCGCCTTCCTTGTCTTTGACCTGAATCATTTCCTTATCGCTCAGATTTTCGGGTGCCTTTTCATCAGGCACCTCGATCATCGTCATATTGCAGTATTTTGTGAGCCGCTTGGCATATTCATCAATCGCAGCAGTAAAATGCTTTTCTTTGATTTTTCCGACTGTGATGATTGTGATTTTCATTAGATTTCCACCAATTCATATTGATCCGAACCGAATCCTATTTTAAGGGCGTGAACAATAGACTCACGTCCGTCTTCAAAAAGTTTCTCACCATGCTCATTTTGGAGCATATCTAGACATGCTGTGTCAATCGCCACCGGATCTTTTGAAACATAGACGCCTATGTCATTTGCGATGAGATCCATGTGTTGTCCATTGCAATCACATTCCTTGGTCACATTGATGAGATAAGTGACATAGATATTGTCTTTTCCTAGTTGAGCCGCATAGGCGTATTCGGCGATTTTTTCTTTGAAATCGTTCTCACTCCAGTTATTGGTGATCGCGCCGACTGGACAAACAGCGATACAGCCCGCACAACCGACACATTTGTCAGAGTGTATAAAAGCTACATCATCCATTGTTATGGCATCGACATCACATTTGTCGACACACAGACCGCATGCAATGCATCTCTTTGGATTGACCACAGGGCTGATGCCTGAATGCTGAGCCAATTTGCCGCCTCTTGATCCGAATCCCATGGCAAGTTGTTTGAGTGCTCCTCCGAAACCGGCTGAGCCGTGTCCTTTAAAGTGACTCATGACTACAAACTGATCATAGTCATCAAAAGCTTTTCCGATTTTACATGATTTGAAATAAGTTTTATTGATTTCCACCTCGGTGTAACTGTCGCCGTATTCGCCATCGGCTATGATTACAGGAAGCTGGGTGAATCCATGATCTTTTGCGATAGCCTTGTGGCTCTCAGCCGTAGTTCTTGCCCCTCTATAAAGGACGTTGGTCTCGATGTATGCCGAATCCACATCTCTTGACTTTAAAGAGTCAATAACTCCCAAATAGCAATCGGAAGGCACATAAGTGTCATTACCCTTTTCACCGAAATGCACTTTGATGGGTACCACTTTTGAAAACTGGTGATTCTCCTCTTTGACGATGAGCTCGAACAGTTCTTTGGCAGCCTCGCTTAATTTTTTATAGTCCTTATCCTGAACACGTTTAAAGTATACTTTTGACATGGTGACCCCTCCTATTTTTGCATTAGTTTGTCCATAATCTGTCTGATGGCGTTAGCCCAGTTCGGATCCGTCGCGTACCGTTTTCCTACCCCTTCCACCGTGGCGCCGCCATAATACATCGCGCCCTCAGTCAAATAGTTTTCAGATAGATACGAAGCAACGTGGTCAATACCCTGTTCTTTCGTCGTAAATGTTCTCGCACTGGAATACGGAGATCCGTCATAAGCTGCAAAACCAAAAAGATTGTTCTTATCCTTCGCAATTTTGCTCGTGCCATACGCCGACTCATGTACGGCCAGGCTGGTCAAAAAGAGCGCATTGACTCCATATTTCCGTTCAGCTTCGACAAAGGACTTGCCAAGACCTTCCATCGCAGTGCCTTTGAGTTTGAGATCGATTTCACCGGCAGTCGCTCCACTTGGCGCTCTCAGATCGCCGCTTAAAACTCTTGAAGACTGAGCAGAACTTATTTTGCCGGTTTTCGATACACCAAGTTTTTCCTCCAAAATCTGATTGAACCTGTTTTGGGTCGTCTGATAATTGGAGCTCGGTCCCTCAAAGCTTGTTTTTATTGTTTTGTTAGGGTTGATATTGAATGACATATTAGCCTCTAATCATTTCTCATATTCAAAGTGAATCTCATAAGACATTTCAGCCACCTTGGAAATCGTCTCATAGATTGAGCAATATTCCGTAGCAAGTTTAAAAGACTGTTCTAATCCAAGTTCTTTCTCCGCATTATAAACTACAGCTTTCACGTTGACCCATTTCAGTGTTGCAGGAATCTCATCTCTCTTTTCTCCAGTGACCACCATTTCGACGCGATCATATTGAATTCTTTTTTTCTCGGCGACATCTAAAAAAGTTGAATAAAGACATCCCGCAAGTGCTCCAAAGAGCATATCGTAAGGTGCAAGCGTATCTTTCTCCGCTCCAATCCTACAGGTTCCATTCGGAGCAATAAGCTCGCCATTAAATCCACCTGAAAATACCAAAGAAACTTCTTTTCTCTCCATTTCAACCTCCTCAATTTCCGTAATACTATTTTATCATACACGCTTGCAATTTGAAACTAGACATGCTACAATAAATCATATCCCCCGTGGTAGGGGGTATGACAGAAATATCCCTTTAAATTCCTCGGTAAGCCATCCCGCCATAAATGGGTTACCACCACCTTTGGCGCGTATGCGTCTTTTTTTTTGGAAATAAATCTCAATTTGAGAATTTTCTCTTTTTGAGACACAAAACACCTGATTTTTCTCACAATGAGACAAACGAGGTTCAAATGACACCGGTTTATGGTCTATTCTCCCTTGGCACGGTCTTTGCAATTATCTAGCATAATAGCAAATTCGGGAGGTTAACATGTCACTTGAACAATCCATAATAAGTACCCTTCGTGCAGAAGTCATCCCTGCGATGGGCTGCACTGAACCAGTAGCTGTTGCGCTAGCAGTCAGCAAAGCAAGAGAACTCTCAGAGCTTAAAACCACTGATCTGGACAAAGTTGAAGCTATTGAAGTTTCAGTCAGTCCAAATATTTTTAAGAACGGGCTCTCTGTCGGTATCCCCGGTACCAAAGAAGTTGGACTCATCATGGCCATTGCACTCGGTTACTGCGCATGTTACAGCCGTGATGGACTCGAGGTATTTGAAAGTGTTCACGAGAAAGAACTGGAGCGCGCCAAGATTTTGATTGAAAGCAACAAAATTATTCTGAAAATGGAAGACACTTCTGACAAAATCTTCATTCATGCGAAAATATCCACCATAGATGGCTTCTCTAGAGCAATCATAAAAGACAGGCACGACCAATTTGTACTTCTTGAAGATGACCATGGCATCATGTTTGAGCAGACACTAGAAAAAGCTGATGCACCAAAAAACAATCCCCTTTACTCTGAACCTATACTTGAAATCATAAAAGCAGTTGAAAATATGCCACATGGTTCACTTGATTTTTTACTGGATGGACTCGAGATGAACCAACACATCGCAAACTATGGTCTAATGAACAAATGTGGTATGGGCGTTGGATATATTCTAAACAAGCAAGTTGAAAACGGATTGCTTGGTAAGGATCTTATGAATCGCGCCATGGTAATGACCGCTGCAGCATCAGATGCCAGAATGTCAGGTGTCTCACTTCCAGTCATGAGCAGCAACGGTAGTGGCAACAATGGACTTACGGCTCTGCTTCCAATAGTGGCTTATTCTGAAAAAAACAACATATCCGATGAAAAGCTCGCAAAAGCAGCTGCAATGAGCCACTTGATCAACGGAACTATAAAAAACGCCATT
>JAWSUW010000205.1:0-4801 GCA_033549245.1 Bacillota bacterium
TTTCTGAATAAATTGAGTTCTCTTTGACATAAAAATCTTTATTTGTTCTATAGAAGATCAAAGACAATACAATAAAAATCGGAAAAATTATTGAAATCAAAACACCGATGTACTGCGGATCGGCATTTTCACGAATTGTCACTACAGTTAAATCATATAAAACCGAAAAAAGAAGTACAAATGAATAGTACAAATACGATTTTAAGTGAATTGATTTCAAATTAATATTTCGAACATCAACATCTGTCTTATTAGCTTCTTTTAGAAATCTTCTTTTCTTGAATTCAGTCTAGAGTATCAAAACAATCAGTGGCAGTATGTATCCATATCTTGCAAACATTTGTACACCCCTCTCATTAATCCAATCATGAATGTTAAACCAACATATATATAACGTTTTGGGAGATGATTTTGTTACACTTTCACACTATTCCCACGCACCGGAGATTTCCCGAGTACGTCTAATTTTACTTTCATTTAACACAAACAAAGTCTTACGCTTACATACTTGTTGTATACTTTGTTTATAAGTTTTTACTACACTACCCGTTTCAATATTCGAAACTATCATAAATCAGCTCCGACTGCATAGAAATCCTCATTTCCCCTTCATAACGTATGATTCAGTCATGCGTTCTTTTTTTGAAGGTTCCAAAATCATTCCTCCATATCTTTGTACACGTTGATATTACAAATTCTTCCGTAACAATCCATTTTTCTTGGCAGTCATATAAACATCATTGAGTTCAAGTTTCAAAATGTAACCTACATTAATATTATAAGGTATGACCAGACCATCTGATATAATGACATCTTTAAAGGGCATAATTGTTGCATCTAAAACGATGGGTAATGGCCTGTTTGGAAACATTTCTTTCCAACTGGACATAATACCACAGACCATGAAAACCTGTACTTGTTCATCATCCATTAACATAGTTCAATAAAGGAAACCAAAGTTCATAATATAAGTGTCCGTCTTCTTTAGAAAGCGTCATTAATACCTCCAGCTACAGAAAACCTATGATTTCTTATAAGGTTTTGCTGTTATTCTCAGTATGTTTGAGTTTATGATCAATTTAATTTTCATGCGACAGGGTTAGTTTCATAAAGAAACATATTCGTTATGAAAATCTACCATATGTCAATCAAACACTTTTTTCTGACCTGTTTTTAACTTGTCATTCCAATAAGGCACATACGCTTCAAAACCGTTTGTCATGAACTTGATATGTATTTCCATTGACACAAGGTATGCTTTGATAGTCTGGTATCCCTGTTTTTTCGCTTTTGCAAGCCGATGTGCACCATCAAGCAGATTATAGCCTCTATCATAAAAATCGTCCGCGACAGGAAAATCAGAATAGTATTTCCTATCAGGCGCAATCTCAAAGAGCAATAAAGGTCTATCAAGATCCGATTTTTCAATCCATTCAGGTTGCAAATCGCTTCTGGAAAAATAACTGAAATAATAATCCACTGGAATCTCGACCAATTCAAAATCGTCTTCATTTTCATCAATTAACTCATTCACCCCAGTTACATTATACTCAAATATGCCGTTTCTACTGAACTGATCACCCGCTTTTCTAGATAAATATACCACCTAAATTGCTCATTTCAATTTCGTTAAATCATTGTTTGATTTTAAAGGAATGCCAAAGGCATTCGGTATCATTATACCCATAGTTCTGAATACAGTTATTCATTTTCTAATAGGTGGTCTAATTTCAATATATCTAAATACTTACTATCACAGAAGTAATTCCATGAGTGATCTAATTTTTGCTTAAATGAATGAGTAGAAGGCTTGGTCTTTATTTTATTGACTTTATCATAGAGCTTAGCTCCAGTAACTTCATCGATTTTATTATGGAATACACAAATTAAAAGAACATGATAATAGGATAGCATGACTGCAATGTCATTAAGGAACTTAAATTCTGTGTGATTATTAGATACCACAAAGTTTATATCCGATGCTTTCGCAAAACATGCACACTCAACTTCTCAACGCCCCGCCAAATCCCTTCTTTCTTGAAATAAGGCTTTTTTAACATTTTTTGTTACAATGTCTAATCCACTTTCATTAACGATTTCAAAAATTCCATCCGTAGCTTCAATTTTGGTTTGAAATTCGTCTAATGATATTTCTCGTTGTCTTCCCGCAACTTTTTTTAATTCCTTCTCATAGATAAACTCAGGAATGTAAATTTTATGAAAAAGCAAATTCAAAATTTGTAAAGTCTCACTCTTAAACAAATCTATAAGTATGTCAGTGTCAGAAATTGCTGCCTCAAATTTTTCATCAATCCTCACCATCAGACACCTCATAACCGTAAGCAAATGGATCTCTGCCAATAAAATCCAACAGGTACTCTAACCGCTTATAAGATATCTTGCCTGACTCAAAGTTACGTCTTATAATTTCTTCATATTCTTTAGACACATATTGCGAATTAGATTTCTTAATCAAATCACAACAGTACCCCTCTTTCTGGGTTAAATCTTGAAGTAACTCCGCATTGTCAAGGCTACAATATTCACATAAACTCTCGTAAAGACTGATATCACATAACTTTAAGTATACTAATCTTTTTAGCATTGCTTTGTAACTCACCTTAAAGTAATGATGCATCCTAATCACATGTTTTACGTTGACTTGTCTCGGTTCTACACCAACAATTTTGTGAAAGATTTCTTCGACACCTGAAGTTGGCATAAGAAACTCTACTGCGAACAAGGTTGCCTCCCGCTCAAGTGAATAATCTTTTCTTAGCAAATTTTCTTTTAATAACTTTTCTCTATGCATCACCAAATGACCGAGTTCATGAGCTCCAGAAAAACGTTCATGTCCAACTGTATAGGTTGAATTAAGAAATACAATAAAATTACCCTCAAGATATGTTGTAAAACCTGATATTTCAATTGTTTCCAAAGGCTTTCTGATAAGAATACACTCATTTTCCAAAATATCAAATACATCAAATAGACCCTTCTTAGCCCATTTCAACCGGATTTGATCCGCTTTTTCACGTATTGATAGCCGTAATAATTTTTCCTGAGGTGAATAATCTAGAAAGCTATATTCTTCTACCATCATTACCCCCAATTAGATTCATATCGCTTCAATTTAATTTCGCCATTATCAATTTTCTTTTGAGCGATCAATCCTTTAATAAAATCTTGAATCTCTTCTAGTTCAATTATTGCACTTTCAGATAACTCATCACCCCTACTTCTAAAAAGGCTCACTAAATCTTTCTCTTCATTCTCTTGCATCAGTTCCTCTGAAGTAATATTAAGAACTTTTCCAATAGCTTTGATTTCCAAAGCATTAGTGGCTCTACTACCACTTTCAATCTTGCTAATAGTCTCTCGGCTTAAATTTAAACCAATTTTTGATAATGATTCCGATACTTCTTTTTGACTCAAATTTAAAAATTCACGCTTTTTTTTGATACGTTCGCCAATTATTTCAAAAGTAATCATAATACATTCCTCCTAATACCATTATCGGCATCGTTGTGCTTTTATATTACACTATTACCCTTGATTTTGTCAATTATTCATATTTGGTGCTTATTTGTTACTCGGCGTGTCGTTTAAATAACGTTTTGGTACATGATACTATCACGCCTACTCGTGTTCAATGTCAATTTCGAGCAATATAGGTGTATGATCTTGTCTTTCTCCAGAGTCTATCATCTCGGATTTAACAACTTTGTCAGCAAGTCGATTACTCACTAACCAATAATCAATTCTCCAGCCAGAGTTATTGATTTTACTTGTCTTTACCCTTTGTCCCCACCAAGTATAAACCCCTGCCACATCGCCATGCAAGTGTCTAAAAGTATCTGTAAATCCTTTGTTTAGAAGATTTGTAAAGCCTTCGCGTTCTTCATCTGTAAATCCTGCTGACTCGTGATTGTTATTTGGATGCGCTAAGTCAATCTCTTTATGGGCCACATTATAGTCTCCAGTCGCCAAGACAGGTTTTTCCCTATCTAGGTTATGAAGATATTCAGCATACTTTTCATCCCAAACTTGTCTTTCTCTTAGTCTTTTCAGACCTTCTCCCGCATTGGGTGTATAGACTTGAGTGACGTAAAATGATCCAAAATCCAGCGTGATAATTCTTCCTTCTGAATCCATTGTATGTGGAGCATCAATTTTAGGAAAAGAAACCACTGGAGAGTACTGCTTTTTATACAAAAACATGGTCCCTGCATAACCTTTTCTAGCGGGTTCCTGAGAAGTTCTCCAAACATAGGAGTACCCTTTAAAATATTCTGCTAAATGCTCCATATGCTTCTTGCTTGGCCCGTCAACGGGTAGTTTCGTCTCTTGAAGTGCAATTACATCTGCATCCATCTCCATAATAGTATCCATTACCTGTCTCGTTAACACAGCCCTATTTGAATCACTTGTCAATGCCGCATTCAATGAATCAATATTCCATGAAATTAATTTCAATATTCTCCTCCTTTTGATGTCGTATAGATATCATGTAATCTCGATTCTAAGCTCTTCTAATAACTTCAACTTCATAACCATCTGGATCAGTTACAAAATAGTATCTTGATTCTTCTCCAGGAAGGCCCCTTAGTTTGCTGACCTTATACCCCATTAGCTCATGACTTTTGTGTGATGCCTCTAAATCAGATGTGCCTACCGCTAGGTGACTGAACCCATTGCCGATAACATAAGGTTTTTCTGGATTGTAATTATAAGTAAGTTCAATTTCATAATGCCCAGATTCATCCGTCAAAAAAACCAGAGTAAATTCATGATCTGGAAA
>JAWSUW010000206.1:0-4480 GCA_033549245.1 Bacillota bacterium
GTACGGCAAACGTAAGCACGGTTCTGTGAGAGCAAAGAAATTCGGACTAATTATCCGAATTTCTAGCTACTCGATTAGGGTAAAGGTGAAATCGATGAATAAAGAGACTTATATCATTAAAATTGATCCGGAGAACATGGAGGAGCAACTCGCTTACGCAGGTAAACTGTTATCTGATGGAAAAACGGTTGCGTTTCCTACTGAAACGGTTTACGGGCTCGGCGCCAATGCGCTGAGCGAATCGGCAGTTGATGCCATTTATGAAGCAAAGGGTCGTCCTTCGGACAACCCTTTGATCGTACACATCGCCAGAATCGATATGCTGGACGAGCTCGCAGAGGAGGTCAAACCATATGCAAAAATGCTCATGGAAGCATTCTGGCCTGGACCGATCACCTTCGTGGTCAAGAAGAAAGCGCATGTACCTTACAAGGTCACAGGTGGTCTTGAAACGGTTGGCGTAAGAATGCCGAGCCATCCGGTGGCTCTAAAGCTTATTGACCTTTCCGGGGTCCCTGTTGCTGCACCTTCCGCAAATCTATCGGGTAAACCGAGCCCAACGGATGTAAGGTATGTCCTTAAAGATATGATGGGTCGCGTGGATTGTATAGTAGATGGTGGGGATTCTCATGTCGGTCTTGAATCCACAGTGCTCGATGTGACTGGTGATGTTCCGGTCATACTCAGACCAGGTAAGATCACTCGTGAAATGATAGTGGAGATTGTAGGTGCTTGTGAAGTCGATCCTGCACTTGACAATAAAAGTGAACAAGTTCTCACACCGAAATCACCGGGCATGAAATATAAACACTATGCACCTGATGCTCAGGTCAGTGTTTACTCCGGCGATCGAATGACAGTCATAAAAACTTTCTATAAAAGGATAATAGAAGTGATCGAATCAGGAATGAGTATAGGCGTGATGATATTTGACGAAGATGCTCTGGTGCTTGAAAAATTGCTTGAAAAAGATGAAATTTTCATCCGAAACAGCGATAAAATCCACATCATGAGAGAGGGCAGTTCAAAAGAGCTGGATACGTTAGCAAGAAATCTTTTCAAAGATTTAAGAAAACTTGATGAACTAAGTGTAGATGTCATTTTAGTTCACGGGGTCAGTGAAAATGCGCTCGGACACGCCATTATGAATCGTCTGGAAAAAGCATCTGAAGGACGTGTGTTCAAAATTTAATTTGATTTTTAGGGTCCAAATCATTATAATGTATAGGGAAATTAAGTCTAATAAATGTGTGGAGGTGTCTGATGAAAGTTGCTCTAGGTTCGGATCATGGCGGATTTAATCTCAGGTTGACGATTAAGGCCCATCTCGAACAAAAAGGTTATGAGGTAATTGACTTTGGAGTGGATAAAAAGGAGTCTGTGGATTATCCGGATTATGCTCTCAAAGTAGCCGAATCTATTACGTCAGGTGAATGTGAACTCGGCGTTTTAGTCTGCGGTACGGGACTTGGCATCTCAATCGCGGCAAACAAAGTCAAAGGAATCATCGCAGCACCTGTAAGCGATACATTCAGTGCTGAAATGGCAAGATGTCACAACAACGCCAACATACTTGCTCTTGGAGAGCGTGTTGTCGGTGAGGGATTAGCACTAAAAATCGTAGACACTTTTTTCGAAGCGACTTTTGAAGGTGGAAGACATGAAACACGCGTGAATAAAATCAAGGCGATTGAAGCCAAATATCTGTGAAGGGGTGCAAAATGAGTAAAGTATATGAAATGAATCATCCATTAATTCAGCATAAATTGAGTTTGATCAGAGACAAGAATACGGGTTCCAAAGAATTTAGAGAGCTTGTCAAAGAGGTCTCAATGCTTCTCGCATATGAAGTGACAAGAGATTTGTCGACTCAGGATGTTGAGATCGAGACTCCAATCTGTAAAACAACAACTCAAATGCTTTCTGGAAGAAAATTAGGAATTGTTCCTATTTTAAGAGCGGGACTCGGAATGGTTGATGGCTTTTTAAATCTTTTGCCGGCGGCGAAAGTGGGCCATGTAGGACTTTACCGTGATCCAGAAACTCTAGAACCAGTTGAATACTATTGCAAACTGCCTACTGATGTCAGTGAGAGAGATTTGATTGTTGTAGATCCAATGCTTGCAACTGGCGGTTCAGCAAATGCGGCAATCCAGTTCATCAAAGACAAAGGCGCCATCAACATCAAATTCGTATGTCTGATTGGATGTCCAGAAGGCATCAAAGCCGTACAAACGATGCATCCTGATGTAAATATCTATGTTGCACATATTGATGAGAAACTTAATGATCACGCTTACATCGTACCTGGACTTGGCGATGC
This sequence comes from Bacillota bacterium, assembly GCA_033549245.1. Lineage (GTDB taxonomy): Bacteria > Bacillota > Clostridia > Peptostreptococcales > Acidaminobacteraceae > Fusibacter_D. Next base: position 2,324 of record JAWSUW010000206.1, read on the forward strand.
AGGTGACCGTTTATTCGGTACAAAATAAAGTAGAGGTGTTTTATGTATATACCTGCGATTATTGCAGGTTTGATCAGCTTTCTTTTAACTCCACAAGTGATCAAGCTGGCACATCGATTCGGAGCTATTGACATTCCAAAAGACGAGAGGCGAGTCCATTCAAAGCCGATTCCGCTCTGGGGAGGCCTGGCAATTTTTACAGGTTTCTTCGTGAGTATGTTTCTGTTTGCCAATATCGAGCCATTCAAACTGATGGGATTGCTCATTGCATCCTTAATAGTACTCATTACAGGAATGATAGATGATGTCAAGCCACTTGGTGCGAAAGGTAAGCTCATGATGCAAATCATTGCTGCCATCGTTCTTGTTACTGCTGGATTTGAGATCAAATATTTCACAAACTATTTTGCTGATTCAGGCTACATCATGCTGGGTGCGTTTTCACTACCTATTTCAATTATTTGGATCGTCGGAGTCACAAATACTGTGAATCTCATAGATGGACTGGATGGTCTCGCAGCTGGAATTTCCGCAATTGCTGCCATAACTCTCAGTTACATCGCCATGATCAATCTCAGATATGATGCGGCCATGATCACACTCATACTCGCGGGAAGCTCGATCGGATTTTTACCTTTCAACTTCAATCCCGCAAAAATTTTCATGGGAGATGCGGGTGCACTTTTCCTTGGTCTTGTGCTCTCAGCCGTTTCCATAGATGGAGCGCTCAAAGGTGCCACTGCCCTCACGGTGGTCGTACCGATCTTGGCTCTTGGAGTGCCAATCTTTGACACTACATTTGCAATACTCAGAAGAAAAATCAATCGAAAACCCATTATGGAAGCTGATCGAGGGCATCTTCACCATCGTCTGCTTTCACTGGGTTTCAATCAAAAAAAAGCTGTTCTCGCAATGTATTTGATCAGTGCACTTCTCGGCGGCGGAGCTATAGAGCTTTTAAAGGAGAACTGGATCCCTGCAGGGATATTGCTTGGGATAGCGGTTGTTGTTGTCATAATTCCCATCAATAGGTCGCTTTGGCTTGAAAAAAAGAACACATTGGAGTAAAACATGATAAAAGTACTCACACTTTTCGGAACTAGACCAGAAGCCATCAAAATGGCTCCACTTGTGAAAGTGTTGGAGCAAGATCCCGAAATCAACTCTGTTGTTTGCGTCACAGCCCAACATAGACAAATGCTCGATCAGGTTTTAGATGTTTTTAAAATCGTACCTGACCATGACCTCAACCTCATGCAACACGGACAGACACTCACTGAAATCACTGCTCGTGTTCTTGAGAGTGTGCAGTCTGTTCTTGCGAAAGAAAAACCTGATATTGTTCTGGTGCATGGTGATACCACAACGACATTTGCTGGTGCACTTGCCGCTTTTTATGAGCAGATTCCTGTAGGACATGTGGAGGCGGGACTTAGAACCGGCAACATCTACAGCCCATATCCAGAAGAGATGAACCGTATGCTTGCCTCAAGGCTTGCCACAATTCATTTTGCCGCGACTGATGGGAATGTCGAGAACCTCATCCGTGAAGGAACAAACAAGGAAAAAATTGTAAAAACAGGAAACACAGTCATTGATGCTTTGCTCTCAGTCATCAAACCTGATTATAAATTCAATGATGCAGTTTTGGATGGCATTGACTTTAATGGTAAGAAAGTTATACTCGTAACTGCCCATAGAAGAGAGAATCTCGGTGAACCCATGGTTCATATTTTCAGTGCGATCAGAACCATTGTGGAAAATTATCCAGATGTGGAAGTCGTATTTCCAGTTCATCTCAACCCCAAAGTGAGAGCTGCAGCTGGAGAATATCTTTCAGGTCATTCTCGAATCCATCTCATAGAACCGCTCGAATATGAGCCTTTTGCCAACCTTATGGCCAAATCGTATTTGATCATGACGGATTCCGGAGGCATTCAAGAAGAGGCGCCGGCACTAGGGAAACCTGTAGTAGTACTTAGAACCGAAACCGAACGTCCTGAAGCAGTTGAAGCAGGGACGGTCGTTGTTGCGGGTGTTGATAAGGGCACCATCATTGAAATGACTTCGCGTCTGATTTCAGATGTAAAATACTATGTGGCGATGTCTGAAGCGGTGAACCCTTATGGGGATGGTAGAGCTTGTGAAAGGATTGTC
>JAWSUW010000206.1:4490-4749 GCA_033549245.1 Bacillota bacterium
CGTAATAATTGTACTAAAAAATTAATGAAGTATGATATAATAACTTAGTAATTATTAAATTGAGGACAAAATTATGAAGAAAAATCAAAATAATATCCTACAAAATCTTGCGCTTTTGTCACAAGTTGGCATCATGATGATCGTTCCGATCATTGGAGGTGTTTTCATAGGCAATTGGCTGGACAGAAAATTTGGAGATGGCAGCATTTTTCTAATCATCTGTCTGCTCCTTGGAGTTGGCGCCTCATTTAGAAATCTC
>JAWSUW010000207.1:0-4686 GCA_033549245.1 Bacillota bacterium
CAGATCAACAGTGGTCTGAATTATCTGTTTGGGGTAGATATTAATTCCACCGTACAAGTACTTTTGATTATCGGAATCACTATGCTCGCAACGATGAGTGTCGTATCGGGTATCGATAAAGGCGTCAAATTTTTATCTGAAATCAATATTAAAATCGCTGGTATATTCATGCTGATCGTATTCATTTTAGGACCTTCAGCTTATATCATCAGACTTTTCGGCAATTCACTAGGAGTATATCTCAACGATTTCATAGAAGCTTCATTTTTTATTGGGAATAGTGAGAGTACTTGGCAGGCAGGATGGTCTGTGTTCTATCTGGCTTGGTGGATTTCCTGGTCGCCATTTGTAGGAATGTTCATTGCCAGAATTTCGAAAGGTAGGACCATCAGAGAATTTGTGTTGGCAGTATTGATCATACCATCGTTATTGTCGTTTCTGTGGTTGTCCACTTTTGGTGGAACCGCTATTTATATTGATGCCCTCCAAAATGGAGCGCTACTTGAAACTGTCGGAAGCAATTTGCCGGTAGCACTGTTTGAGATGATTCAATATCTTGAAGCACCTATACTGCAGGGGATTGTCAGAACCATACTTTCTGTAGTCGGTACTATTCTCGTCGTATCTTTCTTCGTCACTTCCAGTGACTCGGGCTCGCTGGTAGTAGACAACATTACATCTGGTGGGAAACTCAACTCCCCGGTTACCCAAAGGGTATTCTGGGCGAGTATGGAGGGACTTGTGGCTATTGTCCTTTTGCTCATAGGTGGAGAGGCAGCGCTCAAAGCGCTTCAAACGGCAGTTATAGCCACTGGACTGCCATTCGCAATTCTGATGATTGTCATGAGCCTTATGTTGGTGGACAGTGTCAGGAAAGCTTATAAAAAGCAAAAACTCGTCAAGGATCTTGAACATTTTGAAACCATGATGGAAGAGTATGAAAGCAGTGAAGAATCTGTAGCCTAAAGAGTTGAATATCACTTGAAATACAGGAGCGTTTGCAACTAACATTGCAAGCGTTTCTTTATTTTTGTGGTGTGTGGCAATGGGTTGCGTTATAATATTGATAAGACGATAACAAGGGGAAGCAGATGAAATCAATAATAAACAAAATGGCGTTGATTGTATTGTTACTTGCGGTGATCATCATCACTTCGAGTTGCACAGTAAAAACTCAAAATGAGACATTGATCATAGCAGATCAGTTCGGGCTGGCATATGCTCCAATTGAAATTATGAAGGCTAAGGATTTTTTAAGAGAGGAATTGGATGAAGTTGGCGCAAAAGAAATAGTTGTCGAATGGAAAAGAATGGGAAATACGACTTCTATGAGAGAGGCAATGGTTTCTGGAGATCTTGATATAGGATTTGTCGGAATTCCACCATTTTTGATTGGAAGGGACAAGGGGATGGACTGGAAAATCATATCAGGTATCTCTGAGAGTCCTTCAGCACTCATTACCACAGACAAATCACTCAATGGAATTGAAGATATTACAGAGAATCATCGCATTATATTACCTCAACCTGGTTCGATCCAACACATTCTTCTTGCCATGTATGCAGAGAAGAAACTGGGCGATGCAAAAGCTTTCGATCAGCAGCTTGTTACTTTGGCACATCCCGATGGACTGGTCGCCATGTCGACAGGAGATTTCAATCAATTGCATTTCACGACACCACCGTTTCTTCAAAAGGAGATGGAAATTGATAATGCTAAGCTTCTGGTAGATGGGGAAACTTGTTTTGGAGAACCTTTTACATTTATTGTAGGGATCTGTCCTCAACGGGTCTATGATGATAGAGTGGTCTTTGAAGCTTTTGAACGAGCACTTGAGCGATCGATTGTGTTCATGACGGTGAATCCTGATGAAACGATGAAGATTCTTGCAGAGGCTTATGAATACCCTGAAGAAGAACTCGAAAAATACCTTTCTCACGAACAAATGAAGTTTACTGCAGAAATCAGAGGTGTGGACACCTTTATTGATTTTATGACTAGAAATGGCTGGATTGAAGGAGCCATGGATGAAGCTGAAGTGCTCTGGAGACCTAATGGACAATAATGCAAGAAAACGTTTTTACAGGCTGGTGTTCATTGCGCTCATAATTGTCTCATGGGAACTAACAGCACGTTTAGGTATTTTCGATCAAAATTTATTCCCGAGCATGACCAGTGTGATCAGGAGACTTATTGAGCTCATAACAAAGGAAAGTCTATTGATCAAGACTGCCTATAGCATATCGCTTGTTTTGCTTTCAATGATTGCAAGTTTGGTGGTTTCAACAGTGCTCATCATTCTTGGTAGAAAATTTGTCTGGATGGGTACAAATATTGAACTCGTGAATTCTGTGACATCACCACTTCCCGGAATTGCGATATTGCCACTAGTCATATTGTGGCTCGGAGTCCGCCAGGAAGCCATGTTTTTCATCATGATTCATGCGACACTCTGGCCTATGTGGCGTCAACTGAGTCTTGGAGTGGATCGTCTTCATAATAGATACAAGCGATTTGAAAAGGCTTTTGGAATGTCACCACTTAGACGGTTTTATCATATTTACTGTCTTGGGATTACTGATGATCTGTTGGCGGCCATGAGTGTTTCATGGAGCAGGGGATGGCGAGCGCTGATCAGTGTCGAGATGATATTTGGAATTGTGGGTGCGCAGACTGGTCTTGGATGGATGATTTATGAAAGGCGTATGTATATGGATACGGAGGGACTTTTTGCAGGACTTATAATGATTGCATTTTGTGGTGTCTTGTTCGAGTCATTGATCTTCAAAAAAAGAAGTTTGAGGAGAACAACATGAAAGTGCTTATAACCGCAACTGGACTTGGAAAAAAATTTGGTGATGTGTATGTCATAAAGGATTTCAATCTTGTATTGTATGAAAAGGAGATTGTTGTCATTATGGGACAATCGGGAATCGGAAAAAGCACACTGCTTAATATATTAGGTAAACTTGAACCATATGATGAGGGTGAAATCGTGTATGATAAAAGTGTCTTTGAAGGGACTGGCGTTCCATTTCCATTTGTGTTTCAAGAGATGGACACTTTATTGCCATGGAAAACGGTGAAACAAAACATTTCACTCGTCAATCCCAAAGCTTCAGATGATTTTTTAAAGGAACTGATTGGAAATGTTGGCTTGACAGATCACCAGAACAAATATCCCCATGAATTGTCTGGTGGAATGAAGCAAAGAGTCGGGATAGCCAGGGCGCTCATATGTGCATCAAAAGTTCTTTTGATGGATGAGCCTTTTGGCAGTTTGGATAAGGAAATGAGATTGAAACTTCAAGACTTCTTATTGAAAATCCAAGAAAAATATGAACTCAGCATTATCTTTGTAACCCACGATGAAGAAGAAGCAAAGCGTATTGGACATCGCATATTGACTATAAAATAAAAAGAGAGACTCCTATTGGAGTCTCAAATTGTGTTATAAAAAGGGGATTATAAAGCGTTTTTGATGGCAGTTTCGTCAAGTGCATAAATCTTTTCAGAAATTTTGCCTTCCTTGACGATGACGATTGCCGGAACTTGTTCAACTTTGAGCATCAAAGCCAAACCGTTGGATTTATATGTGTCGATTCTGCTGACTGCAACGTTTCCGTTTTGACTTTTCTCGATGGCTTCAATTGTGCCGAGGAACTCTCTTGAAGGTGCATCGATAGCATTGTAGACATAAATCATTCCGGTTTTTTCGCTTTGCATGATTTTTGTATCGAAAAATTCTTTTTCAGCGATATAACGCTCTGCAACTGTACCAGCGATGGCACCATCACCTACTGCTGTAGCGATTTGCTTGAGGTATTTATCAGTAACGTCTCCGATGGCGAAAACACCTTCGAGTTCGGTTTCTTTCTTTTCGTTGACTGTGATGTACTTTTGTCTTGTGAGTGTCAATTGGTCTTCAAAGAGCTCAGAGTTTGGAAGATATCCGATGAACTCAAAGCAGCTGTCGCTTACGAGGGGAATCTCTTCACCGGTCTTGACGTTTTTAAGTACTACTGTCTCAAGGTGGTCATTGCCTTCGAATCTTGTTACGACAGAGTTCCAGACAAACTCCATTTTGGGGTTTGAAAATGCGGCTTCCTTAGCGATTTCATTGCAGTCCATCTTAGGATAATCATGCATAACAGAAACTGTGACTTTGTCTGCGAATTTGGTAAGGAACATCCCTTCCTCGATGGCAGCATCGCCAGATCCTATTACAACTACATGTTTGCCGGTGTTTGCAGCGGCATCACATGTGGCACAAAAGCTGATGCCTTTGTCAAAGAGATACTTTTCTTCATTTTCAGCGCCAGTTGTTCTTGAACGGCCACCAGTTGCTATGATGACAGCTTTAGCAATATATTTATTTCTAAACGTTTCTACAATTTTTTCTTCACCTGTCAAATCCACGCTGTTTACTGCTGTCAGTTTGAAATCAACGCCCATGTTTTTAGCTTGTTCTTTCATGAGGTTTGTGATTTCTTCACCTTTTGGAGCAGTTGGGAAACCAGGGTAGTTTGCGATTTCGTTTGTATAGGTCGCTAATCCACCGATTAATGATTTTTCAAGTAATAATGTCTTGAGTCTGGCACGACCTGTATAGATAGCCGCACTAAGACCAGCTGGACCACCACCGATGATCACTACGTCATAATGTTCGGTTACTTTTTCTCTTG
>JAWSUW010000208.1:0-4667 GCA_033549245.1 Bacillota bacterium
CTGAAAGCCGCTGAGAAATCAGAAATAGAACTGAAACTGGCCTCTGAGCCAAGCCTTGACAAACGCATTGAGACGCTCGAAGCGACACTTACTAAGGCATCAGAGAAATTCTATGGAGACCTTTCCCAAGAAGAGATGCTGATGATCATCGATAAGATCAAAGCGGATGTGCCGATTGAAGTATCCAGTTATGCGTTCTCAGAAGGCACACTTGAAGGCGAGCAAGGCATCAAATTTGCGGCTAATCTTCAGTACCTCGGAGAATTTGAAGCGCTTCAGGATTTGCTTAAAAACGTCAGAACCAATGATAAGAAAATCATCGTTCGTGAAATATCAGCTAAGAATGATTTGACTGAGAACCTTACAGGCAATATCAATCTCGAGTTCAATGGGATCCCGCAAGTGGAGATGTATGCAAAACCATATCCTAAACTTGTGACTGCTGCGTTCATCGGAAAAGATGCGACAACAAGCCCATTCAAAGCATTTGAAGGCTTTGATCTTGCTGAAGCTGCCACAGAAGAGCAGGAAATCATTGATTATCCAAGCTATCCTGAATATCCTGAGCAAGAAGGACCACCGATTGATTACGAAGTCTATAGACCAAAGACTCAAATTTACGGATTTGAAGATGGTTCCAACTTCTTTGTCGGCAATAGCCCTGATATCGTAGGATACGTTGCGAGAAGCAAAGCAAAAGTAGCTGGTGGTTACTCAGCTGAGATGGTCTTTGACTTTATAACTGGCAGAATGCAAAGCGAAGCCAACCTGGTCTTTGACACCAATCCTGTGATGATCAACAAACAAGCTGAATACCTCGGACTTTGGGTGTTTGCATATGAAGCAGCCGATCATGCGATTGGCGCAGTAATCATAGATTCAAAAGGTAAGGAATATCGTGTGGAACTCACACCTGAAGTAGGCTGGACACGATGGAAAGAAATCGAAGTGATGTTGCCTGTGGAAATCACATATCCGGCAATGATTCAAAGGATCTACGTGGAAGGCATAGGATATGACCAGAAATTAACTGGAAAGTATCTGTTTGACCAACTTCAAGTTTCATATCCAGTATACTAAGGGGGGAGCAAAATGAAAAAATATATCAAATGGTTATCCATCATGCTAATCGTATTAATGACAGTTTCATCGGTTCCAGTCGGCTTTGCCGAGACGCCCCTTGAGATTTCCAGAAGTGAGGGTACGGCACAAGGTGAGGCTTTCGGTACTGAGGAAGGCGCCGATGCCGGTAAGACGGATTACAGACTTGGACGTGTGAGCAACTATCTGCTGAACATGCCGAGCAATGCTCAAATCACCACCAGATACAGACTCAATTACGATGATGCAAATTATAGAAGTGCTTTTCTTGTGAGTTTCAAAGTAGCTTATGAAATAGGCTACAGATCAGCATACAGAGAAGCCAATTTCCAGACCATTACCGCACCTTATGCAGAAGCATCTGGCCATGGCAACCAGCTTGGAGAAGTTCAGGGACAAATCGCAGCAATGATCGATTTTTACCGTGGTTTCAACAATGACTGGGAGAGAGCCTACAGATCCTTTATCATGGGCGGCACACTGGAAAGCCGTTATTATCTCACCAGAGAAGAGGCAAGTTACATCAGCAAATTCAAGTCGGGTTTCATAGACAGTTTCATGACAGGTTACATTACAGCTTTCCAAAACACAAACCTGCAAATGGCTATGGCAAACACCAACTATAAGTTGATCGACATGTACGAAACCACCATCGATTTCGCAGATGAGGCCATCAGCTTCACAGGCGGTTCAATGGCGGCTGAGGCATCTACTCCTATTTCGCTGTATTTTCCTGATGCGACACTTTATCAACCAACATATTTCAGTGTCTATAAAGTGCAAAACAGCTTCAATCAGAACAACGCGAAATACGTTCCAGTAAGTTCAAAATTCACTGTTGCGATTTCCAACAGCACAGGAAGTGTGACACTTAGAAATCCAATCACACTCAGCTTCGTCTATTACGGTTCAGAGCGTGCGGGCATCTATCAATGGAAGAACAATCAGTGGGTTTACCAATACACCACACTTGAAGAAGGCAAGATCTCAACTCAGATCCCTGCTGGAGCATACAGCGGTGGTGAATATGCGATCTTCATCGATGAAACATTCAAGAACATCCAAGACATCGGATTCAATTGGGCCAACAAGGAAATCTACACACTCATGAGACGCGGTGTGGTTGCGGATACGATCAAGTACTATCCTGAGAAGTCAATCACAAAAGCGGAACTCGCTCAAATGATCTACCTCTCAATGCGTTCAAAAAATCCGTTTACCGGAGCTGGAACACATACCTATGCGGATGCAGCAGATTACGGTGGTTTCAAGACAGCCATTGAATACGTTGTCAGCAAAGGCTACATGCCTCTTGATGCGGCGGGTGTGTTCTCACCGAACTCAAATGTTACGTATACTTCTGTTGAAGCCATTTTCAGCAAAATGTTCCTGAGAGACTTCAGATGGAGTGAAATTGCGACAAAGATGAGATATGAGAAATTCACTCTCACAGAAGGCACGACAAACAAAGCGGCATTCCTGACCAGAGCAGAAGCGGCTTACATGATTCATGAATTGATCAGATAATAAATCAGAAAGGGTTGAGCTGAATACTTAGCCCTTTCTTTTATAGGTGAAAATATGGTTATTGCAGTACTACTAATCGGACTTGTGACCGGTTTATTGATTCATAAATTGATCGAAGCGTTCTCAGAGGACCAAAAGATATCAAAGTGGCCTGTACTCATTGTGACGGTGGCGCTCTCAGCACTTGCCTATGCAGTGTATGGTCTAAATGTCGATGGCATTTTCCACTTTGTGATTTGGTGCGTCCTTTTTGCCGTTGCCATCATTGATTACCTGACACTCACCGTGGTGGATGCCATGGTGTATGGCCTCGGTGCGCTCGGACTGATCTATCATTTACTTAAGGGCAATCCGCTCATAGAGAGTGGCATTGGTCTACTGGTGGGATTCGGGATGTATCTTCTTATTTACCTCGCCGCCAAAGTGTACTATAAAAAGGAGGCTTTCGGTTTTGGAGACGTGATGTTGATGGGTGCCATCGGTATTTTTCTAGGAATATCAAAGACTTTGCTTGTGGGATTCATGGCATTTTACCTGGCTCTTATAGGTATTTTGATTCAAAAAGTCGCAGGCAGGCGTTACCACCTCAAAGAGGAAATTGCATTTGGTCCTTCCATCTGCCTATCTGCGTGGATTGTGTCGCTTTATGGTACTAGAATCATAGACTGGTATCTGAAAACCTTTATGTTTTAAAAGACTGGCGGATTTGGTATAATTGTGTAAGAAATACATCCGGGAGGCGCAACTTGAGACTGAAGAGCATAGAACATTTAAAAGCGGGTGACATGCTGGCAAAGCCGGTTTACGATGACAAATGCCAATTGTTGTTATCAAAGGACGCCGTTTTGACTGAATCTTATATAAGAAGACTAGAACAATCCAATATACAGTGCGTTTATGTGGAAGATGAACTCTCGCGCGGCATTGAATTCGAATCTGTGATTTCAGATGAGCTAAAAATGCGTTCTGTGAACACGATTAAAAATGTATTCAAATCCCTATCTGAAAGAAAAAGCAGTATGTATACCGTGAAGGATCTTGATGCCATTAAAGATGTCATCGATGCGCTCATGGACGAGATTTTCAGTCACAGGGGCACGCTGTATTGCATGACGGAACTCATGGGTACTGACATGTACACCTATCATCATAGTGCGGAAGTGGCCATTTTGTCCATGCTTGTGGCTAAAAGCATGGGTCTCAACAACGCCTTCATCCACAAAATTGGAGTGGGAGCACTGCTTCATGACATCGGTAAAATGAAGATTCCAGGTGAGGTCCTCAACAAAACGGGTGAGCTCACAGAAGAGGAAACAGAACTTTTAAGGACACATCCGCAGCTCGGTTACAACATGCTGAAGGATTCGGCCAACATCTCACCAATCTCGAGACAAATTGTCTTATTGCATCACGAAAAACTGAACGGTGTAGGATACCCTCTTGGTCTCAAAAATCAAGACATCCCCGTACATGTGAGAGTGGTCACCATGTGTGATATCTTCAATGCGACGACCTCAAACCGTTCGTACAAAAATAGATTGAACGCCGATATGGCACTTGAAATTCTACGTGTAGAGACTGTTTATGAACTGGATCGTGAAATTTACCACCACTTGCTGAAAGTGGCGAGCATCTATCCGGCTGGTACATTGGTGGAACTTTCTGATGGCAGACTCGCAATCGTCGTCAAGGAGAATCACGAAGCCCAGACCAGACCCGTTTTGCAGATCGTCAAGAACAATCAGCGTGACGAGTCCATTAATCTGATGGATCATTTGACTCTTTTCATTACAAGAACGATAGATTTTTAGGGAGACGCTATGACTCAAGTCGTTTTTTTCGTAAAACTATTCGTAATATTATTCCTGATAGCTAAGCTGATCATGAAAACCATAAATAATCGCAGCGAGAAGAACACCGTTCTTTTTGTGCTGCTTTTTTTTATACTCTTATCACATCTCAAAAATATCATGGATGGGGATCTGCCCGGTGAGCTGTTGCCTCAACTCACCAGTCTCGGACTGCTGCTTTACCTGATG
>JAWSUW010000209.1:0-4621 GCA_033549245.1 Bacillota bacterium
CCTTTACTTATAGTCAATAGACTTAGAATTGATATGGCAAGACGTGGTGAGATGATGAATGTTGAAGACATCGAAGATATTCTTGCAATTGATTTGATTGGTGTAGTACCGGATGATGAGGAAGTGGTTATGAGTACAAACAGGGGAGAACCTGCTGTATTCAAAGAAAATTCACTTTCTGGTATGGCTTTTAGAAATATTTCCAAAAGAATTATCGGTGAAAGTGTACCTTTCATGGAATTTGATGTTCAGGAAAGTTTTTTTGATAAACTAAAGAGAGCGTTATCTTTTGGTAAATAGGAGGAGGTATTATGTTCGATTTATTTGGCTTTTTAAATAGCAAACCAACAAGTAAAAACGTTGCCAAGGACAGACTTAAACTTGTTCTGGTTCATGATCGATCTAATTGCTCTCCTGAGTTATTGGAACTTTTAAGACGTGATATATTGACGTCTATATCGGAACATGTCGATTATGATCCAAAAGATTTGGATATTAAGATCACTCGTACCAAAGATAGTGCTTCGGGTAAGCCCGTTTTGGTTGCAAGTATACCACTTAAAAATCTTAAACGTTGAATAAGGTCCTTAGGGACCTTTTTTAAATAGAGGTGACAATGAATATTAAGAAAATTCTAACTAATTTTGACTATTGGCTCATATTGATTGTGATGACCATCTTTGCAATCGGGCTTGTATCCATAGCCAGTGCGACCGATATAATGAGCGAAGGCCTTACTCGTGAAGTTAAGATGCAAGCTTTTTCGTTTATATTGGGGCTTGTAGTGATCATTATATTTCAGTGGATCAATTATGAAGTGTACGGAGAATTCCATAAAGTGATTTATGTATTGAGCATAATTGTTTTATTGATGGTCTATATTCCTGGACTTGGAATAACTCGTCAAGGCTCACAAAGGTGGATAGGACTTGGTCCCATAGACATACAGACCAGTGAGCTAGCAAAAATTGGGTTCATACTTTTCTTTGCAAAATTTTTGGAGAATATGAATGGCGTCAAAGGGATAAAAGATATTCTTAAATCTTTGGCTGTCATGTTGCCTTTTTTACTCATCGTGTATAAACAACCTGATCTAGGAACTTCACTAGTATTTGTATTTGTCACATTTGGTATGATGTTTGTAGCTGGCCTTAAGTATAGATACATCCTACTTGGTGGGGTTTTGGCTGGTGTTGCTATTCCATTTGCATATCCTAGACTTGAACCACACCAAAGGGTGAGGATAGATGCATTTCTAAATCCGGATGATATGACATTGCCTGGCAATTATCACGTCATGCAGTCAAAAATCACTATGGGCTCAGGTGAAATGTACGGAAAAGGCATTTTTGATGGTGTCTACCACAGATTAGATTATTTGCCGGTACAAGAGAGCGATTTCATCTTTGCTGTATTTGTCGAGGAAGCCGGTTTTGTAGGTGGAGTAGTATTGATTGCATTATATTTTTTGTTTTTGATGAGATTGATTCACATCAGCAGAAAAGTCAAAGATGATTTTGGTTCATACGTTATTATTGGATTCGTATTTATGTTTGCATTTCAAATCATCGAAAATATTGCAATGACAATGGGCAAAATGCCAGTGACAGGAATCACATTACCATTTTTCAGTTATGGGTCGACTTCACTTGTCACTAGTATGATTGCTCTTGGAATTGCAGAATCTATATATATTAGAAGAAAAAAAGGAACATTTATAAGTTATTGAATTTGAGGAGGAATAATGAAATTAGAAACATTGCTTCGAAATGTGGAAAAACCGTCAAGATATATTGGTGGAGAGATCAACACATTTCAGAAGGAAATCACTGACAATACCATACGTTTTGCATTTGCTTTTCCCGATATCTACGAGGTAGGGATGAGTCACCTTGGTATGCAAATCATTTACAGATTGTTGAACGAACAAGATGATGTTTATTGCGAGCGTGTATTTGCACCTTGGGTGGATATGGAAGCCGAACTTCGTAAAAATGCTCTTAAACTGGTCACTCTTGAAACAAAAACGGCTTTAGGAGATCTCGATATCATCGGGTTCACATTGCAATATGAGCTGAGTTATACAAATATACTCAACATGCTCAATCTCGCTGGTATCGAACTTCATTCGAAAAATAGACATGAAAAGGATCCGCTTATTATTGCGGGAGGTCCGTGCGTTTATAATCCAGAACCACTTGCAGATTTCATCGATATCTTTTTTATCGGCGAAGCCGAAGAGCTTTTGCTTGAATTCATTGAAGTTTATAAACAATACAAGGATAAAAAGATCTCTAAGCATGAACTTCTGATCAAATCGGCAAACATTGAAGGGTTATATGTTCCTAAATTTTATGAACCTGAATATAACGAAGATGGAACCATGAGTGGTTATAATGTGACTGAAGATGTACCGAAAACAATCAAAAAGAGAATCATCAAAGATTTCGATTCCGGTTTCCAGCTTGAATCCATGATTGTACCATTTGCAGATATCGTTCACGATCGAGCAATGGTTGAAATCTTCAGAGGATGTACAAAAGGATGTAGGTTCTGTCAAGCCGGTATGATTTATAGACCGGTCAGAGAGAAGAAACCTGCGACTATTATGGACAACATTGATAAGATCATGAGTTCAACGGGATTTGAAGAAATGTCATTGGCTTCACTCAGCACAATGGACTACAGTCAAATCGGACCACTTGTCAAAGATCTTGTAGGCAAATATGAGATTGACAACATTGGAGTATCTCTACCTTCATTGAGACTTGACAGTTTTTCAGTGGATGTTGTCAAAGATATACAAAAAATCAAAAAGACAGGACTAACCTTTGCTCCTGAAGCGGGTACTCAACGTCTTAGAGATGTCATCAATAAAGGCGTCTCCGAAGAGAATATCTCAGACACTTTCAACAGCATTTTTTCTTTAGGCTGGCACAGAGTCAAGCTCTATTTCATGATCGGATTACCTACTGAAACCACTGAAGACTTGGATGGAATCAGTGAGATAGCAAACTTAGGGACTTATACATTCAAACAAAACAAGCCTGAGGGTGTCAAAAAATCAGTTCAAGTGACTGTAAGCACTTCGTGTTTTGTACCTAAACCATTCACACCATTCCAATGGATGGGACAGGATGATATTCCTACTTTTAGACAGAAGATACAACACCTTAGGTCGAAACTGATCAACAGAAAGGTGGTCTATAACTATCACGATCCTGAAACTAGCGTTCTTGAGGGTGTATTTGCAAGAGGCGACAGAAGGATAGGTGCTGCTCTTTTAAGAGCATTTGAACTCGGTTGTAAATTTGATGGCTGGAATGAGTTTTTCCACTATGATGTTTGGCAGACCGCTTTTGAAGAAACGCACCTTGATATGAGTTTTTATAATACAAGAGAGCGTGCATTTGATGAGTATCTTCCGTGGGATATCCTTGATGCAGGTATTGATAAGAGTTATTTGGTTTCAGAGTACAAGAATGCCCTGAATGCTGAAGTCACAGGAGATTGTAGGGATGGTTGTACCGGCTGTGGTGTGAATGTAAAAATAATAGGCGGTGATTGCTATGGAAACGCTTAGAATTTTATATACCAAGGAATCTTACATGAGATTTTTAGGACATCTTGAGTTGATGAAATTGTTTGAGCGTGTTTTCCGTTTTAACAATTTACCACTTAAATTTTCAGAGGGTTTCAATCCCATTCCTCGTTTGACCTTCGCTTCACCGCTTTCAGTCGGTTATTCGAGCAAAGCTGAAATCATGGAAGTGATTCTCAATTCTGAAATATCCATCGATCAAGTCAAGAACATCAAATTTCCAGATGGGATTAAGGTACTTGATGCACAGTTTGTGAACTGCAAACATTCACTTATGTCT
This sequence comes from Bacillota bacterium, assembly GCA_033549245.1. GTDB lineage: Bacteria > Bacillota > Clostridia > Peptostreptococcales > Acidaminobacteraceae > Fusibacter_D. Next base: position 3,882 of record JAWSUW010000209.1, read on the forward strand.
AAACTTGAATTTGCAGAATACATTCTTAAAGTAGAGTATGACTCAAGAGTGGAGCAATTACCGTTCAAAGAATGGGTAGAGTCTTTTATGAATGAGAAAGAAATCTTTTACGAAAAAAAGACAAAACGGGGCACAATGAAAGCAGTGAATGCTATGGAGCAAATCCATGATATGAAACTGTTATATAATGAAGAAAATGATGTTGTTCTAAGAGTTGTACTTCAAACAGGCAGTAGTGGTAGCCTCAACCCAGAGAAACTGATTGAGATTTTTGGTTCACATTATAAGTTGAATCAGAAAGTCGTCAACATCGATGTAGAGCGTTTAGGTCTTTACTTCACGAAGAATGGAAAATTAACGAATCTATATGAATTAAGCGAAGAGGAATAGTATGATTTCACTCTTGATTGACAGTTCTCCTATTATGAAAATCGGCATCCTTTATGATGAGGCCGATCGACAAATCAAGGATATAATAATTGAAAATCATTTCAAAGATAACGTCATTGATCAAATCCATAATGGCAGAATTGTAAATGTCGTCAACAGTTTGGATGGTGCTTTCGTTGATATTGGACTGGCACAAAATGCATTTATTCGTAGAAATGATTTACTCAGAGCTGTTGGTCTCAATAGGCATGATCACAGTGAGACTCCACTCAATCAATTGGTCAAGAGCGGTCAAATGATTATTGCACAAGTTTCCAAGGAACCCTATCAGTCTAAAGGGGCACAACTCA
>JAWSUW010000210.1:0-4543 GCA_033549245.1 Bacillota bacterium
GGATAAAACGGGCGTAGGTGCGGTTTATCCTGGATAAAACGGGCGTAGGTGTGTTTTGCAAAGCAAAACACACTAGCCTCAAAGTCAATCCTGATACTCTGTCAAAACACACTAGCCTCAAAGTCAATCCTGATACTCTGTCAAAATACACTAGCCTCTATGTCAATCCAGATACTCTGTTTTAATACAAAGATACTCTGTTTAAATACAAAGAGCCCTCCATCTTTATTGATGAAGGGCTTTCAATATTATGTTCCTATTCAACTATACCTTATTGTTCGAACCACCTGGCTTTTGATTCTTCTTCGAACTTTGTGCATGACCTAATTTCTTGTCTGGCCTATATTTTTGTTGTTCGATTTCTTTAGCCTTTTTATTTTCCAAAATCTTCTTCATTGCTTCTTTAGCTTTCTCTGACATGTTTATCCCTCCTCTGATTAGTGTATATCTTTATATTACACTATATTTGAAAATTGACAACACTCATTTCAGGGGTAAAGTCTCCATATTTTACTGCACCATATATTTTACGAATCGTATGGATGTGTAAATAACCATAAATACCGCCCATATGATTTGCATGATTACAAATACTGACAACACCTTGAACTCAATCCCCGATTGAATTAGATATGCATTTGACAGTTTTAATGCCAAAGCTGAAATGATAAATGGAAATGTATAACTGGACATGCTTGGATAGAATTTTAATTTGAATAGTCTTGGCATTTGAAATAGCGCAAATCCTGTCATTAATAAGGCCACCGCGATTAAAATAGCAACAATCAACAAGCTCTTATCAGTAAATGAACTCATATAACCGGCAAGCAATAAACTGGCTGGAGCTGCAAAAATCAGAATTGTGTTGGCAGCAGGTTCTGGAATACCCTTGTGCTTCAAAACTCTATAAAACACCGTAGGAATAAGAGGAATATAAACCAACAGGCCAAACCAGAATATTGCTTTTCCTAACATGATTTGACCAAATGCAGGTGCAGTCACGCTGCCTGTTACAATTCCAACATAAAGCACAAAGTATGTCGGAAAAACTTTGCTAAATGAAAAATCAATTACATGCCTTTTTGTGAAAAGTACTATCAAACCACCAGACAACAATAAACCTATACTCCACATAAAAAAAGAGAATCCAATATAATATGGTCTCAAATAACCTGCAAGAATAATGATAGTCATCGGAATTGTTTGCATCACCCCTGCGGTTACTGGGCTTTTAAAATTTACTTTTATGGTTTCCGGAAATCGGATGATTTTGAGCATCAAAAAAAACAAGATAATTCCACTTATACTTCCACAAAATAAACGAACTTCATTACTATATGATCCAAGGAGATTCCCAAGAGTAGCCAGTCCAAGCATCAAACCTGAGATCGGAAGTGGCAGTTTTTTAAGAAAACTGATCATTGAGATTCCTCGACTTTCTGTGTGAAACGGTCATCCAGTTCACGGACTATTATTTCTGCAGCTTTTTCTGCGATTTCTCCCGTGAATCTAACACATTGTTTCTTATGTTCTCCTGAGGCCATATCCATCCCATGTGTCAACACTTTACAACACAATACATTATTACGTTCTTTAAACCAATCATGCAGTTCTGCTGCTAATTTAAGTGTTTTTACACTTCTTTCATCTGTTGGGGTTGACCCACTTGTTCTTCCAAAAAAATACCCGATGCTCATTACTCCACCAGAAACTGCTCCACAAACACATTTTGATTTTCCGATTCCAACTGGAAAACCACTTGCCATAGCAATCATTTCTTCTGGCATAGTTGGGTCGAAATTACTTCTTATTGCACTTACAATAGCTTCTGAACAATAGAATTGACCATCTGCAAATAATTTTTCTGCATCTTTTCGTACCTTTTTTACATCAATTTCAATTTTCACTGTAATCCCCCTAATTTATATAATCTTTTTGATTATACCTCATCATAAGGAAAATGACACAAACTATAAAATTGTTTTATGGAATGTGACGAATCATAAAACTCATGCTTAGTTAAATGCTTTCAAGGTATCAATATAACGAGGTGATCCATGATGGCACATGACCACAAACATGACCACGGCAAACAAAATAATATCAAAGTGGCATTTTTATTAAATATTTCTTTTACATTATTAGAGATTTTTGGAGGATTATGGACCAACAGTATGGCAATCTTGTCCGATGCCCTTCACGATTTGGGAGATTCATTTTCACTTGGTATCGCATGGTATCTGGAAAGATATTCTGAAAAGAAACCCGATCAGAATTTTTCGTTCGGATATGCCCGATTCTCACTTCTAGGTGCACTGATCAACAGTATGATTTTAATCGGTGGCTCTATTCTCATATTGAGCAGAGCAATCCCCAGAATCATCAACCCAGAACCGGTCCATCCAGAAGGCATGATTTTATTTGCCATAATTGGAATAACAATCAATGGGATAGCAGTCTTAAGACTCCGAAAGGGCCATTCACTGAACGAAAAAGTAGTTTCATGGCATCTGCTGGAAGATGTTCTTGGTTGGGTGGTTGTCCTCATAGCGAGTATAATTCTCCTGTTTGTAGACCTTCCAATTATTGACCCGATTCTATCTATTCTCATCACACTGTTTGTGCTGTACAACATCTTTAAGAATCTCAAATCGATTATGAACGTGTTTTTGCAAGGTGTCCCAAGTCATATATCAGTCCCTGAAATCGAGGAACTTATTGCTGAGCATCAAGCAATACTAACAGCACACCATACACATATCTGGTCGATGGACGGAGAGAAAGTTTTTCTCAGTACCCACATTGTACTAAAGGATGATCTCCCACTTGAAGATATTATAAAAATAAAGAGCGATGTCAAAAGAGTGTTGCTCGACAAGGGGATAGCTCACATAACGATTGAAATGGATTATGAAAGTGATGGATGTGAAGATCAAGACTGTCACTAAAACAATAAAAAACAGAGGCAATCCTCTGTTTTTTATAGTCTTATGGCACCCATTTGATCAATCTCATGTTCAAAGATATTCCAACCTGGATAATTCAAATGTAAAAACGTTTCAAACTCTTTGACAAAACCACTTGCATCTCCATCGATCATACACATGATGGTTGGTCCCGCACCACTTAAGAAACACCCTATGGCTCCAGCTTCATAAGCTCTGTCCACAACATTTTGATATCCGGGAATCAATGCACTTCTATACGGGACATGTAAACGGTCATTTAGCCCTTCCTTAATCAAATCCATTCTTCCGGTTGCAAATGCAGACAACAAGAGACTTACTCTTGCGACATTGTAGATGCCTTCTTTATGACGGATAACTTTTGGCAACACTCCTCTGGCCATTTCTGTTGAGAGTTCAAAATCAGGTACTATGGCTACAAACTTCAATGAATTCTGAATTGGCATCTTATTGGTCAGTATTCTGTCCTGATCCATGACAGAAATCATCAGACCTCCAAAGATTGCTGGAGACACGTTATCAGGATGGCCTTCAATTTCTGTGGCTAATTTTAGAATTTCATCTTTATCCAGAGGATCACCAAGCATAGCATTGGCTCCCATGATACCTCCTACAATACATGCCGCTGAAGAACCTAGTCCCCTTGATATCGGGATATCACCTTTGACATCGATATTGACTTCCACAACTGGTTTTCCAAGAACCTTAAAAGTATATTGATAGGCTTTATACACCAAATGATCATCCGGTAGATTGCATTTTTCAGATGCTGAGAATGAAAATGTATTGTATCTGTCAATCGCAAGCCCGAGCACATCAAAACCCGGTCCAAGATTTGCTGTAGTTGCTGGTACTCTTATCTCAATCATGATGTGCACCACCTTTCAAAAGCTCAAGGGTAACCTCTTTCATATTAACTGGATCACACAGGTGATCATGTACAACTGGAAGTGACTCAAGTTCTGCGAGTTTACTAGGCACTTGTCCATGCATCAGTTCAGATAACCGACCCAGCTTCTCAAACTCATCGTTTCCCGACGAAACTTCCCCAAGTGACTTCAACACCTTATCTGAAAATTTGTAAGGACTTGCAGTTGAGGCAATCATAGTGAAATTGTGATCTTTAGTCAGCTCACAGTATTTTTTATAGGCACAGTACGCGACTGCGGTATGTGGATCCATAATATAGTCTTCTTCTTTATGAAGTTGATTGATCCAATACGAAATTTCTTCCTCAGTTGCCATATCCGGATAAACTAAATCCGTTTCTTCTTGATAATGATAAAAACCCTCTTTGGATAACTCAGACATTTTTTCTATAATCAACTGATCATCTTCCCCTGATGTATGATAAATGAATCTTTCAAGGTTGCTTGAAATCAGAATGTCCATTGAAGGGGAAGACGTTGTCATCAGTTGCCTTCTTCTGTCGTAAGCTCCCGTTTGGAAGAAATCTGTAAGAATTCTATTGTCATTGGATGCGCAAATCAATTTTGCAATCGGCAGTCCCATTTCCTTGGCATAATAAGCCGCCAGGATATTTCCAAAATTTCCTGTTGGCACTGCGACATTAACGA
>JAWSUW010000211.1:0-4535 GCA_033549245.1 Bacillota bacterium
ATCCAAAGGAACGTGAAATCATCGTCAAGATTATTATCAATTTGCTAGGTAAACGTTAAAATAGCATGGTAAAATCATGCTATTTTCTTCAATAAATTTTAACATGCTATATTGAAATGCTAATGTCAAAATCGTTTGGTTTAAACTTTCTACGGTGAACCGTATCACAAATAATCTAAACAAAACTACGTATCAGAGAATAGATATGTAGTTTTTAATTGCATATTAAAATTGTTTATGATATTCTATCGGTAGAATAAAAATCTACCGGAAGAGAGGTGATCATTATATGTATGTTATTGGTGAAGATAAGTTTACAGAGTACAAGCGTGAATATACAAAGACATTTCTAAAGACCGTAAGTGCTTATGCCAATTTTCACAACGGTGTTATTATTTTTGGTTTGGATGATCAACACGGAGTCATTGGTATAGGGGATACTGACAACTTGAGGCTAGCTATAGAACACGGAATCAATGATTCAATTGAACCGACACCATATTATGAAATTGAAATAGAGACTATAGATTCCAAAGAGATATTGGTTCTATCTGTGTTTAAGGGAGAACATACACCATATTATTGTAGCGGAAAAGCTTATAATAGGTTTGATACTTCAACTGTCCAGGTGGATAGAAATACTTTGTCTGAACTTATTTTGAGTGGTAGAAATATCTGCTTTGATGAGCAAGAGAGTGATATAGATGATTTGTCGTTCAATTTTTTATTGTCTAGATTGAACAAGGCTATAGGAGTTAAAAATATTTCTGAGGATTTGTTAAAAACTTTGTTGTTAAAAAAAATGAACAAGTATACGAATGCAGCAATTCTGTTCTCAGACTTTAATCCAATGAAATCTGCAATTGTCCATTTGATAGCGTATGAAGATGATTCTGTCGGTAGAATTGTTGATAGGGATATATTAGAAGAAATTTCAATTATCGAACAGTACGAGCGATGTATTCAATTTTATAGGAAACACCTGAATATCGGCGAGATTATTGAAGGACCTTATAGAGAAACGGTCGAAGAAATTCCAATGGTTGCATTTAGAGAAGCTATAACAAATGCATTGGCTCATAGAGATTATTCACGAGATGTAGCGATAAGGGTTGAGATTTTCAGTAATCGAATTGAGATCGTTTCTCCCGGTTCACTACCGGTAGGATTGTCGGTAGATGAATTTGAAAATGGTAGCATTTCACTGATTAGGAACCGTATAATAGCTGATTTATTTAGAAGATTAAATCTCGTTGAGAAGTTTGGTACTGGTATAAGGCGGATTAAAGAGTATTACAAGGATTATCAAATCAAACCGGTTTTTTGTGTTAAAGAGAACAGCGTAGCTGTTATTCTTCCAAAATTCAAAGCGTTGGAAATAAATCGTGTGATGGAAAGCAAGCAAGAACTTCCAACTGATGAGAGAGAAAAAAAGATATACGAAATGTTGATGGAAAATAATTCACTTACAAGAATTGAGATTGAAAAAGCACTGAATCTGGGAAGGTCACAGACAGGAGATATTTTAAAAGCAATGAAAGAAAAGAGTTATATTGTCAAACTTGGCAATGGAAGAACTACAAAATATAGCATTAATTCAAAGAAAAACGTTCGGTAGAATAGAAAACTACCGGAAGGAGGTATCATGAATACTTATATTGCATTACTTAGAGGAATTAATGTAGGCGGTAACACCAGTTTTCCAATGGCAGACCTTCGGGCGCTCTGCAATGAAATAGGACTAGAAGATGTTCGAAAAAAGTAATCCGTTCCCAGATGGAATACCATCACAAGTCGGAGTCATGTTTTTCGTGGATCCACTCCCTAAAGATTTCTTAGAGGGGGTAATTTCCACAGGTCCTGAAGAAGTTGTATTAAGAGAGAGAGAAATCTTTATCCATTATCCAAATGGCATGGGACGTTCTAAGCTAAAACTTCCACTGTCTCATTTAGGTACCGTTCGAAACATGAATACAATCAGCAAACTATATGCCTTGAGTCTTAGAGAGCTTGAAATAGATGAAACTGCAAATCGGAAGTAAGTATAAGTAAAATGCGTATGGAATAAATCCTACACTGCTAACATTCATTGTGGTGGTCGGTACGAAAGCTGCCAGGTTCCATGGAATGAGCGCTGAAAGAACTATACCGGTGTTTTCTAAGTCCAGGGCAAGCTTATATTGATCAAGCCCCTTTTCCTTATAGGGTCTTGACATGAGTTGGTTGGTCAAAACGACTGAGATGGTCTGGCTACATCCAAAAGCGGCGGTCAAAATACTCATACCGGCTGTGTAGGTGAAAAGTTCACTTCTTGAGCGCGCCTTGACTAGAAGATCTTCCACAGTCTTGAGCATACCGGTGCCTTCAAAAATTCCCGCCAAAGCGCAAGATATCAAAATCACGACTGAGGGTTTCCACATGGATAGGATGCCTCCACCTTGAATGATACTGTAGAGTGGATTTTCGGGTTCCATGCGAAATCCCATAAATAAATACCTGGTGATCTCAGAAAGGCTGTAATGTTGAACGGTAAAACTGATGATGGCAGCTGAGATTATGCTAAGTAGCATGGACAGTTTAACATTGACTTTCTGTTCCGGCTGTTCCGAGGGACGTCCCAAGGAGCAAGGATACAGCTGCACTGATCAGGAACGCATATAGAATGAAAAGATTGGGATTCATGAACTGGATGCCATAATAAACAATTCCAGGAACAGTCCCGGCCGCCATCCAAGTTGCTGTGAGAGCACCTATCAATACAAGTATTTTGAGGACAACAAAAGCTTTCTTTCCACCAATATATGACATGGTCAAGATTTCTTTGATCGGGAAACCTCTCTTCCACGAAATATACATAAAAATGATTAATCCTATCAACAAAGGGAAACCTAAAAAAACACCTGTAAATATTGAAATTATCAAGATGAAAAATGTAATCGCCATGCCAATCATTATATCCATATAAAATGCTCCCTGGATGACAAAAATATTTGTTAATTGCCATGGTATTATGATAATATAAATTCAGACATCGGACAAACAAATTGTTTAGAAAGGATCGACCAAAGAATGAATATTCTAAAGGATGCAATAGTCTCGAACTCAGAAATGATCAAGAATTACAAAACCAGTAGGGAAAAAGCCGAAAATTTTGGCAAGATATTCATTTTCAAAAACAATCAGCCTGATGCTGTGTTGCTTTCAATCCATGAATATGAGAAGATTTCAAAAATGATTGAGTATCTAGATGGTTTAGATGATAAGGATCTTAAAAATATTATTGAATCCATTAGGGAGAGTAATGATTAGAAGAATGGTACATACCAACACCTACATAGAGGCGCTGGAACCTGTTCAGGTATAATTTGGACGGTTTCCAGCTTTTTTATTGTAATCAAGCTAAGTTAATCAGTAAATTCAGTTTAAAATTTATTTCTTTTTGATAATAAACATCAATAGATATCAGTAAATATCAATAAAAAGTATTTATAATCCACACAAAAGTATGATATAATACAAAAGTTACTGTTTAGGAGAAGAGAGGGATAAAATGAAACCAAACAACTACAACGATGAGATCATGACGCTGACTGAGGTAGCGGAATATTTAAAGATCAGTGAAGTCACTACATATAAAATGATGCAAAGCGGTAAAATCCCAGGTTTCAAGATCGGCAGAAGCTGGCGGATCAAAAGGGAAGATCTTGAACATCATATTGATTCTTTAAAGGAAAGGAAATAAAGGATGCCTATTACCAAACACAAGGATTATGAAAAAGAGGCCAAAAGACTGGAAGACACCAAAGAATATTTGGAAAATGTCATATATACATTGATGGAAAGCAGAGAAAAATTTAAGGAAGAAATAAAAGATGCCTATATTCATCTTGATTTTCTCGACAGCAGTTTGAGTTATTCGAGCATCATGATGAACAGCAAGTTACTCGATAATCTTGAGAAGAATTTCGATTTGCTCATGCGTTCCAGAAAAAAACCGTATTTTTCGAGAATTGATATCAAGCATCCGGAAAAGAAACATGTCGAGCAACTTTATATCGGTAAAGTATCGCTATTTGATTCCGAGATGGAAACACCGCTCGTAGTGGATTGGCGTGCACCGATTGCAAGCGTCTATTACGATGGTAGATTGGGTGAAACGACTTATGTGGCAGATGGGGTTGAACAAACCATTGATCTGATTATGAAGCGACAGTATATTATTGAAGATGGGCAACTCGACAACTTTATGGATGTGGATATTTCAGCAACAGACACCTTTCTTCAGGCATCGCTTGACGCTCATGCGGGAGAGAAGCTGAAAGACATCGTCTCCACCATTCAAGCGGAGCAAAATGCGATTATACGGGCGGACATCAACAAACCACTTATTGTCCAAGGGGTTGCGGGTAGTGGAAAGACCACAATAGCCCTTCATAGAATCGCATATTTGATCTATACATTCTCTGAAACATTCTTGCCACAAAACTTCATGATCATTGCTCCAAACAGTCTTTTTCTGGATTATATTTCGCAAG
>JAWSUW010000212.1:0-4502 GCA_033549245.1 Bacillota bacterium
CCTGCGAAGTCCTAAATAAGACCTTGCTACTAAATGAGGCACAAGACTATGAAACAGGAATCTCCCACTTCATAAGCTATGCTTTAGGTGGTGAGAGTGTTCAAGCGCTCAACAAGACCATCATTGATCAGACCCTTGTACAATACATTCAGACAGAGGCATCAATTGAATCGATAATAACCAGTATAGACATGCTTGGAAAGAATGTTGATTCTATCACAAAAGTCCAAAACACTGTACTTGAAACCACTGGTGTGGTGAAGACGCTTTCCCATAAAAATGCTGTTATGGTCGATCAGCTCAATTCGACTTCTCAGGAAGAGAGAAGCAATATTGAGGAAATCACATCCAGTATAGATAATTTGTACCAATTGTCTGAACAGTTGGTCGTTGAAATCAAACGATATAAAATTCTCTAAGCAAACTGGGCGTAATAGAGCTCGGAATAATACCCGTCCATTTTTAGAAGAGTGTCGTGAGTACCCTGTTCGATAATATTCCCATCTTTGACGACCAAGATCTTATCGGCATTTTGGATTGTTGAAAGACGGTGAGCGATTACAAAAGACGTTTTGCCATGCATGAGCCCGTGCATGGCATCTTGTATTTGCAGCTCAGTTCGCGTGTCTACATTCGATGTTGCTTCATCGAGTATGAGCATTTTTGAATTGAGCAACATGGCTCTAGCAATAGTCAACAGCTGTTTTTGACCTTGAGAGATATTGATGCCATCCTCATTTAGGATGGTATCATAGCCTTGAGGCAATTGAGTGATATAGTTGTGAATTTTGGAAGCTTTACAGACTTCAATGACTTCTTCGAGTGTAGCATCCTTTTTACCATAGGCAACATTTTCGTAGATTGTACCATTAAAGAGCCAAGTATCCTGAAGCACCATTGCATATGCCAACCTCAAACTTTTTCGGGTGGCTTTTTTTATGTCTACTCCATCCAGATAAATCGTACCTGAGGTTGGATCATAAAAGCGCATGAGCAAGTTGATGAGTGTAGTCTTGCCAGCCCCGGTCGGACCGACGATGGCAATCAAGCTGCCTTTTTCGACTTCAAGGCTGAAATCGCCAATGATGGTTTGTCCAGGAATATAACCAAAATTCACGTGATCAAATTTGACATTGCCTTTCACATCCTCAAATACATGAGCTCCCTCGATATCGTAAGTTTCAGGTTCTTCATCAATGAGTTTAAATACTCTTTCAGCAGCTGCCATAGCTGATTGGAGTTCACTTAGGATATTGGCAAGTTCATTGATCGGTCCAGAGAATTTTCTTGAATATAGAACAAATGAAGAAACGCTTCCAAGTGTGAGTTGGCTGAATAAAAACAAGATGGCTCCAAATACACTGACGAGTGAGAGTGAGAGATTGTTGATGAAATTGATGGATGGCCCGACAGTACTGCTGTAAAACTCGGCATTGTAATAAGCTCCAACAGCTTCGTCATTTTTTTCATCAAATCTTTCAATCATACTGACTTCCTGATGATAAGCCTTTATGATCTTTTGCCCAGAGACGATTTCTTCAACAAAACCATTCAATTCGCCAAGTTTTGCGGATCTCTTTCGGAAGAGTGGTCGTACTTTTCCTGTCATGAATCTAGTGAATAAAATTGAAATCGGTATGGTCACAGCAAATACTGTCACAAGAATCGGAGAAATGATGATCATCATGACCAGTGACCCGATGACAGTGATGATGCTTGTGAATATTTGTATCAAGTCATGAGACAATGATGTATTGATCGTATCAATATCATATGTGAAACGGCTGATGAGATCACCAGTTTGGTGACGATCAAAATATCCTATGGGCAATTCAGCCATTTTTTCAAAGACATCTTTTCTCATCTTGAATGAAATCTTTTGACTGAGCGATATCATCAATAAAGCCAGTAGATAAGAAAAGAATGAAGAAAACACATAGAATAGAACCATCAATCCTGTGAAATACTTGACTTGATCGAAATTCACAAGACCTTTTCCAGGTTCTATCGCATCAATTGCGAATCCGGACAACATGGGACCGACGAGTGCGAGCAGATTGCTGATCAAAGTCAGTGTTAATGCGAGGATCAGGAGCCACTTATAGCCATACATATATTTCCATAATCTTTTAAGGACCGCATATTTGAATTTTGGTTTATTTTCTGTTTTCATCAAAGATGCCTCCCATCTGGATTTTGCTAATCTCCTGATAATTCTCGCAAGTGCTCATCAAGGACTCATGTGTACCATTACCAATGATTTGTCCATCTTCAATCACCAGGATCTGATCTGCGTGCATGATTGAGCTGATGCGCTGCGCGACTATAATCGTAGTTGTGTCCTTGAAATTCGATTTGATCGACTGTCTAAGCGCTGCATCAGTTTTGTAATCCAGCGCACTGGATGAGTCATCCAGAATCAATATTTCAGGATTTGCAGCAAGAGCCCTGGAAATCAAGATCCGTTGCTTTTGACCTCCACTTAGGTTTGCTCCTTTGACGCTCAGCGTGTGGTGGATACCATCTGCGAGGGAATCTATAAAAGGACCGGCTTGTGCAAGCTCTGAGGAATATAAAATTTGCTTTGCTTCAAGATTTCTGCCAAAAGCAATGTTTTGCGCAATGGTATCAGCAAAAAGTATGTCGTTTTGGAAGACTATTCCAAACTTAGTATGAAGTTTTTCACGAGGAATGCTTTTGATATTGGTGCCATTCAATCTGATTTCACCTGATGAGACGTCATAAAAGCGCATAAGAAGCTGAATGATGCTGGATTTACCACTTCCTGTCGGACCAATGATCCCAAGTGTTTCACCTTTTTTCACTTCAAAGTGAATATCTACCAAATTGTCTTTTTGGTTGTGATACGAAAAGTGGACATGATTAAAAGAAACGTGAGCATCCGAAGGAATCGTATCATCTTCAGTGACTTTGAGTTCCTCTGGAGCATCGATAACCTCAATGATTCTTTTAAATGACGCAGTCCCCTTGGAATATAAAATAAAAATTCTACTGATAGATAACATCGCATTCAAAATTATAGTGAAATAAGTTAGAAAAGCGATGATTGCTCCGGGTTTTGTAAGTCCGCTGTTTACCCTGAATGCACCTACGATCACAACAAGTGTCAATCCTAGATTCAGGAAAAGGTTCATCATCGGGTTCGTTATGGCCATAGTTTTACCAACTGTCATCTCACTTTTCACGACATCATCATTGGACCTGAAATATCGCGTTTTTTCATAATCAGATTTAGACAGTGCTTTGATGACGCGAATACCAGTTATGTTTTCTCTTATGACAGTAACCATTCCATCAATTGAAGATTGAAGCTTCTGATATAATGGAATTCCTTTTGTAGAGACTTTAAAGATTAATAGTCCGATTAGTGGTAAAATGGAAATGAGCACCAGGGAAAGAACGGGATCGAGCGTGAGTGTGACAATGATTCCACCGAGTAGTAGGATTGGCGCGCGCACACCAAGTCTTTGCATCATTCCGATCATGTGATGAATGTGATAGGTATCGGATGTGAGTCTTGAGATTAAAGATGGCAAAGTGAATGTGTCAATTTGGCTGCTCGATAGATAAGAAATCTTTGAAAAGAGGTCATGACGGACTTTCCTGGTTGTATCACGAGCCACTCTGGAGGCCATTCTATTGGCTACTATGTTGGCGACTATGGCTACGATAGCGCAGAGGACCATCATCAGTCCCCACATCACTATGAGTTCCATACGCTCCTGAGGTACGACATAATCGATCATATAGGCGAGGATCCAAGGAATCAGTAAATCCATAATTGTGCCGGTGAATTTGATGGAGAGACCGAATGCCATTCTAGGGATGTACGGTTTGAGATAAGTACGGAGATTGGTCATTTGGATTCTCCTTTAGCGGTGTCTTCAAGCTTGATTGATGCTCTCAGCATGACTTTTTCCATCATATCCAGTAGCATTTGTTTTTCTTCTGCTGTGAACTCATCGAGTAGATATTTGTTCCAATCTCGTAATATACTCAATATAATTGGATATAGTGTTAAGCATTTTTCTGTTGGATAGACTTCCATCTGTCTCCGATTGGATTCAGATGTTTTTCTTGTAACAAGGCCATTTGTTTCCAATAGTGACAGTTGACGTGCCACATTGCTTTTATTTACAAATATAATTTTAGAGAGATGATCCTGGCTAATTCCCGGATTTTGGCAGATGTTGATGATATAAGTGTGCTGATGCCCATTGAGACCATATTGACTGAGCATTTCATCCCGATACAGTACCCCGCAGCGTTCTGTACGTCCTATGTATTTCATTAATGGCTTCATAATTAAGCTCCTTTTGATTGTTGCGCCCGCAACATTTCGTGTCACAAAGAGAATAACATTTGGTGATTTGAAAGTCAATGCAAAAAAGAAATCTGAATTGCTGTGTCAATCACTTTTGAAAATGTCCCGAAAAAATCAAATCATTAGCACCCGCATAAAGCAGGTGCTTTTTTAGATG
>JAWSUW010000213.1:0-4455 GCA_033549245.1 Bacillota bacterium
CAGCTCTGAAGTCAGTGAAATCAACGCTTTTAAATATAATCAGTAGACACTAAGTATTAATAAATTAAGGGGGCTGTCGGGAAATAGATAGCCAAAAAAAATCATAATTCAAAAAGGAATCCTCCTACTTATGTCGAATAGATATAGTAGGAGGATTTTTGTACGAAAAAAAGATGGTATCTCACCCCCATCTTAATCTCGTTGCACATAGTCTTGCGACCATCGTACATAATAACAAATACATGCATACTTATTATAACGATTTTTTCGAATTACGGCAACAAGTGATAAATTTTAATCTATATCAAATCGGTTTGCCTGAGGACGATCCAGTCCATATTGTAAAAAGAGTCATGAAAGATTTGGATTTCACCAGCCTCTTGGATCAGTATAGTAGATTGGGACGAAAAGCCTATAATCCCATTATGCTGTTTTCTGTCTTAGTCTATTCTGCACTCAGAGGTGTGAGATCAGTAGATCGAATTGTTGAACTATGTACGAGAGATCTTGCCTATATTTGGCTTGCACAAGGCGAGCAGCCTCAACGTGATGCATTTTATGATTTCATGAATCAAAAGCTTACAAACGATGTGCTTAAAGATTTACATTATCAGTTCATGAGAAAGTTACAAAAAGAGGGTTTGGTCTCGTTGGAAGCCCTGTTCATAGATGGTACAAAGATTGAAGCAAACGCCAATCGGTACACCTTTGTTTGGCGTGGCAGTCTCAATTACCGCCTGGTCAGGCTTCTTGATGGCATTGAGGAATCTTATGTAGAGTACAATGACTTGATTACAAAGAACGGATACGATCTAAAATACAAACTTCCTACGATGAAAATGTTTGTCATAGAAGGCATGGACAGAGTCAGGGAAGTCATTGAAAAAAACAGAGCAAGAAAAATCAACAAAAAGAAGTTGCCAAACAATACACTGATCGAGATCGATAACATGTCACCACTCGAGATTTTGAAACTTCAAATCAATCTGAAGACGATTGCCGACAAAGAAAGCATTGTTTTTGTTACTGGCAAAGGTCAAAGAAAAGAGATTTGCAAAAGCTTTATGAAAAGCTCGAAGCACTGGGACAACGGCTTTTGAAATATAAAGAATCTTTTGAAATCATGGGTAAGGTTCGAAATAGTTACTCGAAGACCGACCTTGAAGCGACTTTTATGCGCATGAAGGACGATCACATGCGAAACGGTCAACTGAAGCCTGCTTATAACGCACAGATTGCTGTTGAAAATTATTTTGTGATTCACTGTTATGTCAGTTCAGATCGCACAGATTACAATACTTTGATCCCTGTTCTTGAGATGCACAAGGAGCATTTTGGATCCTATCCTAAAGAATCTACAGCAGATAGTGGCTACTGTAGTGAAAAAAACTTGTTGTTCCTTGAAAATAATAACATAGCGAGTTATATCAAACTCCAAGAACATGAAGTGATGAAAACCAGAGCATATAAAACGGACATCGGCAAATACATCAACATGACGAAAGTAGCTGACGGTTTCTGCTGTGCTGATGGCAAATTACTAACTTATGATCGAAAGGAAGTCAGTCATAGCAAAGGTTATAAGAGAACATACAAAGTATATTCTTGCAAAGACTGCAGTGGCTGCAATTTAAAATCAAAGTGTTTATACAAGTATGATGAAGAGAAACATCAAAACAAGAATAAAGTTATTAAGATCAATGAAGATTGGGATCGTTTGAAAAAGAACTCTTACGACAACATACATAGTGAAAAAGGGATACTCAATAGACAAATCAGGTCCATACAAACCGAGGGTTTTTTTGGAGACATGAAAGCAAATGATGGTTTTAGGCAGTTCAATCACCGCACTACTGACAAGGTCTTAAAAGAATTCATGCTTTACGCTTTTGGTAAAAATCTAGATAAATACTATAAATTTAAGTCGGGTAAAATCAAGAAATTTGAGGGAAAACTCGAGGAAGCTGCTTAATTCTCAAATCATCCCTTCTTTGATACAAGACCTGTTTTTGTCATGCCTTAAAACAAGAATGATAAACTGATACATAGAAAAACTGCTAGAAATTAAAATCTACAAAGACTCATTTCTAGCAGTTTGTTAATACATATAATACTTACTGGTCAAATCGGTTGTTTTCCGACAGCCCCCTTTTTACATTGAATTTTAATTGTGTAATGGGTTTTCCTAGGTTTCCTGGTTTTCCTGGGTTCTTATACAGGCCGTCAGGCCTTAATCTTTTGACTTTGATCCTCACAGGCCGTCAGGCCTTAATCTCTTCCTGCTCTTCCCAACTACTTGGCGCCAGCCAAATACTACTGCGCCCGCATTGGGCGCAAAACCACCGCGCTCTAACGAGCGCCCCCCTCAGGAGCGAGCATTAACAGGCACTCCCACAGGTACCAATTTGCACCTGTCCCCAATCGGTATCTACAATCCTCTATTCACGAGCTCCTGCACAATAAACGATGCAACATGCTCAGCAAACGAGCCTGAGCCGAAGCCGGCGTCGTAGCCGAGTTCTTTGGCGAGTTCGTAGGAGATTCTTGGTCCGCCGGCGCAAACGATCATTTTGTCGCGGATGCCTTCGGATTCGAGAAGCTCGATGAGCTCGGTCATGTTGGCGATGTGCACGTCTTTTTGAGTGACGATTTGTGAAATGATGATGGCATCGGCGTTCAGTTCGATGGCTTTGGCGACGAGTTCCTCGTTAGGGACCTGTGCGCCGAGGTTGTAAGCCTTGATGCCTTTGTAACGCTCGAGACCGTAGTGGCCGTCGAAGCCTTTCATGTTCATGATGGCGTCGATGCCGACGGTGTGGGCATCTGTGCCGGAGCATGCGCCGACGATGACGATGTCGCGTTTGAAGTTGGCGTCGATGAAGTCTTCCACGCCGTGGATGTCCATGACATCTGAGTCCACTTTTGGCACTTCGATGGTGGTGTAATCTACGGTGTGTGAGCATTTGCCGTACATGGTGAACATGGTGTAGCCGACGCCGAGGTCTTTGGCATCCACCACTTGTGGTTCTTCGATGCCCATTTTTATGAGAAGCTGCTTAGCGGCTTCTTTGCTTTCGTCGCAGCATGGAATCGGCAGTGTGAATGAGAATTGCATCATGCCGTCATTCATGGTGTCGCCGTATGGTTTTACTTTGGTGAGGTCGAGTCCTGTGTTTGTTGAGATCATTTGGCACCTCCAAGCATCATAGGAATAAATGGATTGAAGTATCTGTCGCCCTTTTGGGTTACGCCGTCGAGGCCCTTGCCGCCGTCCATCTTACGAGTGACGCCTGCGAATTTGCCTTGCTCGATAGTCGCCATAATTCCAGTGTTTTCGATTTCTTCAAGCATGTCAGCTGCTTCTTTGAGAACGCCTTGTGCACGGGACTGGATGATGCCGCCGTTTTTGAATTCAATCTCATCGCCGAGGTGACGTAAGTTGTTGAAGACGTATTTTGCGTTTTCAATAGAGAGCGCACGGTCTTGCAGTAAAGGCGTGTGGATCGCTTCAGTGAGCATGCCCAGGAGCTGTAAGCCTTGACCGGTCATGATTGCCACTGCGTTGAAAAGAGTGTCTTGTACATGGCCTTTGAAGATGTCGCCTGTTTTGAATTTTGTAGGTGGCATGTATTTGAGCGGCGCTTTTGGGAAGATTTCTCTGGCCATTTGCGCTTGTGATAATTCAAGTAAGAAACCGTCTTCTGTTTCAGGGTTCATTTCGAACGCGTGCCCGAGTCCCATTTGTTCTTCAGGAAGTCCGGCGAGGAGTGCGAATTGCTCATTGATGAGTTGTGATGCGAGCACGGTGTGTGCTTCCTCGATAGCGTCTGAAGTGGTGAGGTAGTTGTCTTCACCGGTGTTGATGATGATGCCTGCAAAACCGTTGATCACTCTTGAGAAGTATTGGTCAACGAGGGTTCTTTGCATGTTGATGTCTCTGAAGAGGATGCCGTAAAGCGCGTCGTTCAGCATGACGTCGAGTCTTTCGATTGCTCCCATTGCAGCGATTTCAGGCATACAAAGTCCTGAACAGTAGTTGCAAAGACGGATGTATCTGCCGACTTCAGTGCCCACTTCGTCAAGCGCTGTACGCATGATTCTGAAGTTCTCCTGAGTGGCGTAAGTACCGCCGAAGCCTTCTGTTGTTGCACCGTATGGCACGTAGTCGAGGAGACTTTGTGCGGTAGTACGGATTACAGCGATGATGTCTGCGCCTTGACGTGCAGCGGCTTGCGCCTGAAGTACGTCTTCGTAGATGTTACCTGTTGCAACGATGACATAAAGGTAAGGTTTTGGGCCTTCGCCGATTGTGCTCAGGTACTCGTCACGCTGTGCGCGGTTCCCTTTTATGAGTTCAACCATTTTTTCAGCTTCTGCTTCGATCACTGCTTTGATTTTGGATTCGTCCTGAACCGGTACTTTGGTGAGGTCGATTTCGCCTGCAGAGATCGCTAG
>JAWSUW010000214.1:0-4438 GCA_033549245.1 Bacillota bacterium
TGTTATATGGATGAAGAACTTAAATTGATGCACTATGGTATACGCACAAAAGTTGTTTCTATAGAAGATGCAGGGGGGTATTCGCTTTGGGTACCGCTCAAGGATTTTGAGGTGGCTTATGCTTTGTTGCATGAACAAGTGAAGGAAGTCATAGATATTCCAAGAGAAACCTATCACGTTTTTGAAATGGATTTGAGTTATAAAAATAAAGCACTCTATGAAGATAAGTACAAGGTGAATCAAAAATATATCCGAAGCAGAAACTATTTTCTGTTAGGCCTTATTTTACTGGCAGTATTTACATTACTTAAGTTTGTAAAATTTTAGTGAACATCGCTTTCTATAAAATTATCCTCTAGGCATTTTAACAAATGAGTGTTAAAATATTGTCATGGGGATCGTTTTATTTTTTTGCAATGAATAGTTAATAATTTAACAAACGGAGGAAGGAAAATGATATTTGAACTGACAAGTGAAGACCTCATGATGAGGGAAATGTTCAGAAAATTCACGAAGAACGAAGTAGAACCAATAGCGGCAGAGATTGATGAAAAAGAAGAATTTCCAGTTGAGAATGTTAAAAAAATGGCTAGGTTTGGAATGATGGGCATTCCTTTTCCAGTCGAGTATGGTGGTGCCGGCGGTACTTATTGGCAATACATCAATTTAGTTGAAGAGCTTGGTGTGGCATGTGGCACATCATCGGTAATCGTATCTGCACATACGTCTTTATGTGCTGCTCCGATTTATGAGTTTGGTACAGAGGAACAAAAACAGAAATACCTCGTGCCACTTGCAAAAGGTGAAAAAATTGGTGCTTTCGGATTGACTGAGGCAAACGCAGGAACAGATGCCGCAGGTCAACAGACCATTGCGGTCAGAGAAGGCGATCATTATATATTGAATGGCAGCAAAATTTTCATAACCAATGCCGGTTATGCAGATGTCTATGTGGTTATGGCCATGACCGATCGAGATGCAGGACTTAAAGGAATTTCCGCATTTATCGTCGAGTCTGGATTCGAAGGATTCAGTATCGGAAAGAAAGAAGCAAAAATGGGCATCAGAGGCTCAAGTACTTGTGAACTTATTTTCGAAGATTGTAAAGTCCCAGCTGAAAACTTGCTCGGAAGTGAAGGTAAAGGTTTTAAAATCGCAATGATGACATTGGATGGCGGTCGTATAGGCATCGCAGCACAAGCGCTCGGAATTGCTCAAGGTGCATATAATGAAACTGTGAAATACGTCAAAGAAAGAAAACAGTTCGGAAGAGCGATCTCGGCTTTCCAAAATACACAATTCCAAATAGCGGATATGAAAACCAAAATTGAAGCTGCCAGGATGCTCGTATATTATGCGGCTTACCTGAAAGGCAAAAAAATGCCTTACGCCAAAGAAGCGGCTATGGCCAAACTGATGGCATCCGAAGTGGCCATGGAGGTCACTACAAAAGCTGTTCAGCTTCATGGTGGCTATGGTTACACAAGGGATTATCCTGTGGAAAGAATGATGAGAGATGCTAAAATCACAGAAATCTATGAAGGCACGAGTGAAGTCCAGAAGATGGTCATAGCTGCTGCCGAACTTAAGTAATGGAGGATGAAGCGATGAAGATTGTCGTATGTATAAAGCAAGTTCCAGATACAAATGAAGTTAAATTGGATCCAAAGACAGGAACTCTTATTAGAGAAGGGGTTCCAAGCATCATCAATCCCGATGACAAGGCAGGTCTTGAGGCTGCACTTAGACTTAAAGATGAGTTTGGTGCACACATCACAGTTCTCACCATGGGACCACCACAAGCAAAGGTCGCTTTACAAGAAGCCTATGCGATGGGGGCGGATAGAGTCGTTTTATTGACAGATAGAGTTTTCGCTGGTGCTGATACCCTTGCGACATCCACGACGATTGCGGCGGCGCTCTCCAAGATGGACTATGACCTCGTAATCACAGGAAGACAAGCTATTGATGGTGATACTGCCCAGGTAGGACCACAAATCGCAGAACATCTTGGCTTGCCACAAATCTCATATGTCTCTGCATTTGAGCATCACGGCGACCATGCGATTGTCAAAAGAAGTTTCGAAGATGGATTCCAAAAGATTAAAGTCACCTATCCATGTTTGATCACAACACTCAGCGAAATGAATGAAGCGCGTTATATGTCCGTCAAAGGCATCATTGCCGCTCATCGTGTACTCGAAGTCGAGACCATGACTTTTGCCGATATTGATGCCGATCCACTTAAAATGGGTCTCAAAGGTTCGCCTACGAAAGTGAAGAAATCGTTTACCAAGGGTGCCAAACAAGCTGGAAAAATTGTTGAGGGCACACCAAAGGAATTGGCAACCGCAATCGTAGACAAATTAGTTGAGAAATTTATCGTTTAGGGAGGATCCAATGAATATTTCAGAATATAGTGGTGTAATGGTTTTTATTGAACAAAGGACAAATCATGTCCAAAACGTATCACTTGAATTGCTTGGAAAAGGTAGAAAAATTGCCGATGAACTGGATGCTCAGCTCATTGCGGTCCTACCTGGTCATCAAGTGGAAAAACACGGCAGGCTATTGATCGAATATGGAGCGGACAAAGTGATCCTCCTCGATGATGCTGCGCTTGAAAGCTATACAACAGAGCCTTACACTCAGGCTATGGTCAAAGCGATTCGCGAGACCAATCCAGAAGTGGTTCTGGTTGGAGCGACATCTATAGGTAGAGATTTGGCTCCTAGAGTTTCAGCAAGATTAGAGACAGGACTTACTGCCGATTGTACTTCACTGGATATTTCTGAAGATAGAATGCTACTCATGACCCGTCCAGCATTTGGTGGTAATATCATGGCGACGATCATCTGCCCAGAGCATCGTCCACAGATGTCCACAGTGAGACCTGGTGTTATGACAAAAATGGAAAGATCACCTGAAAGAACCGGTGAAATCATATCCATGCCGATAAAAATCGAAAAAAACAGAGGATGTGTCGAAGTGTTGTCTTTTGAAAAGGAAGCAGAGGTAAGACAAGATATTCAAGAAGCGACAATTCTTATTTCAGGCGGTAGAGGTGTGGGTTCAGCTGAGAACTTCAAGTCGCTTTACTCCCTTGCAGATGAGCTCGGTGGAATGGTATCCGCTTCAAGAGCAGCGGTGGACAGTGGTTGGATGGATCATGACAGACAAGTCGGACAAACAGGTAAGACGGTAAGACCGGATCTTTACTTCGCATGCGGTATATCTGGAGCGATCCAACACGTTGCCGGTATGGAAGAGGCGGAACTCATAATCGCGATCAACAAGGACAAAAATTCAAAAATATTTGAAGTTGCCGATCTCGGCGTTGTTGGTGATGTGCATAAGATTATCCCATTCGTTGTAGAAGAACTTAAAAAAATCAACGCTTCAAAACAAATCGAAGATTAAATTTCATTCTTACCTGATTCTAATCTCTGACTAACGCTTTTTATATTTATCTGAGGTATGATAAGTTTAGAAAAAACAGACAGAGGTCTAAGATAGATGGAGGTAAATATGTTGTTTTCGTTAGTTGCAATGGGTGCGCTTGCTTTGATACTGCGCAATAAGGGTTACAGTATTGAAAAAATGATTCCATATCTTTTAGTGGTTGGTGCCATCACATTCTTTATTCCAATCGGTCCGATTTTGGCAATGCCTTTTAAATTGATTGGTGGAATTATTGGAGGCATCGGTGGATTCGTAGGTGGTATTATCGGTTTGGTCTTCGGGCTGATCGGTGGAATCATTGGTCTCGTATTTGGAGTGATCGGAATAGCATTTGGTCTTGTGACAGTGCTCGCCATTCCTTTACTGATCATATTTGTGATCTTCAAGATTGTCACCTGATTATGAACAAAGAAACACCCTTTGACGGTTTATGTCAAAGGGTGTTTGATTTTTTTGGTTACTGTGTCACTAGAAAGTCCACTACCAACTTTGCTGGCTCTTTAAGTGAGAATACTTTAAAAGCTCCTTTTTCATTCAACGTGATTGTGATTCCAACAGCGCTGTCGCTGCCGGGGAAGAAATATTCTACGGAAGAAACTGTAGTGCTGTCTTTAAGATCTATTTGACTTTTTTTCGCATAAGCGCCTCTGGCACCATTTATAATTACAGTAATGCTTCTTCCATCATCTGAGATGGTTGCTTCATATACTCCTATTTCATCAACTGTTTCTGTAGGTTCAAAACTTGTCCAACCGTAAATATCAAAAACGATGCGTTCAAAATCTTCATGTCTACCATATCTGGCGGTTGCAACATCTTGTCCATCGGTTACTTTGCCACCAGAAAATGTACCGGACTCCAAAAATCCTTCTGGTATTTCTGCTACTTCCTCGGGTTCTTCAGGAGTTGGCTCCGGTTCGGTGGCTGGTGTAGGCTCTGGCGTAGGTTCAGAAGCTGGTTCAGGAGTTGGTGTCGG
>JAWSUW010000215.1:0-4415 GCA_033549245.1 Bacillota bacterium
CACCAACTCTTGTCTAAAAAGAACAGGTCTTGATCACCCAAAAGTCAGAGGTCAACAAAAGATCAGCTTTGTGTCAGGATACAAATCAGTTGGCCAAAACGCGAAACGGTTCTTCCGATTTCTGGCGGGAGGGTACAAGAAAAAACCAATACCACTTCCAGGGATTAGTCTACCCATTTTCACCTAAATGGTGAAAATGAACCAGGAAGTTAGTCCGAGAGGGGCTAACCTCAAGGGTATAAAGGACGCTGTATCCTAAAAACCAACCCCTAAATCAATTTTGCGTCTTTAAATTTACATATCGCAGGGTTGTGAGGGAAAAATTACTAATTTTTGCAGTAGAATCAATGTTAAATTTTTGAATGATATATGATTGATCGATTTAAAGAATTTATCAATGCCAAGGAAGGTGGCCAGATAATGGTAACAATAATAAATGGTTCGACTAACAAGCCCATGGCAAGTGAACAATTAAGATCCTTCTTTCAAAAAAATGAAGATTTATCGGGTTATCTGTATATTGGATATCCAATAATAGGAACTGTAACGGGCCCCTATCCGGTTGATGCTCTATGGATATCTAAAGATAAAGGACTTATAATTTTTTGTTTGGTTGAAGGGAAAGATATTAAGAATTATCAAGATGCGCAGGATGACTGCGCAAACAAAGTTGAAGCAAAATTGAAGGGTTATAAGCAGTTAATGGATAGGCGCAGGTTATGTGTTGATATAAACATAATAACATTTGCTCCAACAATTAAATCATTCGATGAATATGATAAGGATTATCCAATTTGCAATGAGAGCACGCTGGGGCAAATTATTGATGAGCTGTCATGGGATGATTTCCAGTATTTTGAAGACTTGGTTTCGGTCCTTCAAGCAATTTCAAGTATTAGAAAAGGAAAAAAGAAAAGAATAGTTTCACAACCCGAATCAAAAGGTGCTAAGCTGAGAGCAATTGAAGACTCTATAGCGAATTTAGATAATCGACAAAGTCGCGCAGTGATAGAAACAGTTGATGGAGTTCAAAGAATTAGAGGGTTGGCTGGTTCGGGGAAAACAATCGTGTTAGCATTGAAAGCAGCCTATTTACATGCGCAACATCCAGAATGGAAAATTGTGGTTACTTTTAACACTAGATCGTTAAAAGGCCAATTCAGACAACTAATCAATACATTTTATATTGAACAGACAGGAGAAGAGCCTGATTGGAATAATCTAGCAATACTGCATGCCTGGGGAGCGCCAGGGGGCGGAGAAAAAAATGGTCTTTTTTATTCTTTTTGCTCACTAAACAATGTGAAGTATAGTGACTACTATACGGCAAGAAATAAATATGGGTATAATGACCCTTTTGGTGGAGTATGTAATGCAGCACTGAATGAAGCGGAATCCATTAATCAATTGTTTGATGCAATTCTGATTGACGAAGCACAAGACTTCTCTCCGAGCTTTCTTAGACTATGCTATGAAATGTTAAACGAACCCAAAAGACTAATATATGCATATGACGAATTACAGAATTTACGATTACAATCCCTTCCATCTCCAGAAGAGATTTTCGGATTATCATCAAATGGTACACCTCGAGTAAAATTTAGTGCGGTTAAAGAAGGAAAGCCACAGCAAGATATCATTCTTAAGAAATGTTATAGGAATTCGCGGCCCACTCTCGTTACAGCTCATGCGTTGGGGTTTGGAATATACCGAAAAGCGAAGGAGAAAAATGAATCTGGCTTAGTACAAATGTTTGAGCAAAGTACCTTATGGAATGAAATTGGATATGATGTGACTTCCGGTGACCTCAAAGATGGAAAGCATGTTGTTTTAGAGAGAACAGATCACAGCAGCCCAAAATTTCTTGAAGAACACTCTGAAATAAATGATCTAATTGTGTTTAAAGCATTTGATGGTCAGGAAGACCAAGATGAATGGGTGGCTCAGCAAATTAAGTTGAATTTAGAAAGAGATGAGTTAAGAGCTGATGATATTATTGTAATCAACCCGGATCCTTTGACAACTAAAAGAGTTGTTGCACCAATAAGATCAAAGTTGTATGTGGATGGAATACTATCTCATACTGCAGGGGTTGATACTGAGCCAGATGTCTTTTTTTCGGATAGACCCTCGGTGCCATTTACAGGAATATATAGAGCTAAAGGCAATGAAGCGGCTATGGTATATATAATTAATGCGCAATCGTGCTATGAATCATTTTACGATCTGGCAAAAATTAGGAATCAGCTCTTTACAGCAATAACCAGGAGTAAAGCTTGGGTGCGAGTTGTTGGTGTGGGAGATGGTATGCGGGGTCTAATTTCTGAGTATAAAGAAATAAAGAACCACAATTTCACACTTAATTTCACTTACCCAACAAAAGCAGAAAGAGATCATATGAATATAGTGAATAGGGATATGAGTGATGCGGAAAAAGATAAAGTCAAAAAGAGAAAGAGTAATATTGAAGAACTACTTTCAGAAATTGAAGATGGTCAAATATATCTTGAAGACTTGGGAGAGGATCAAATTAATAAACTTCGCAACCTTCTATTAAAACGGGAGGGTTAATATGATCTCATCAAAGAGGATAATTATACAAATAAAAACGTTAACTACAGAATTGATAGAAACTGGTTTATGTGATGATCAAACATTTCCATCGTTGTATAAAACATGCAGGAATATTGAAGAAGTAGGCATTACACATGCTGAAAGTTCAATATTCCTAAAAAGCATACCATATGCAAATATGTACCAGGAACTCATAAAAAAGAGATTCTTTAATGTTAAAATGATAGACGGAGCATTGATTTCAATGCAATATCGCTTTAAAGAAGACCTGTTAATTGCTCACAGACTATCATTTTTCCCTTCTCCTAATCTTGAGTTATTTCAAAACGATCCAGAAGTATATATTGAGGACGAGGTTTACGCTGACATACTCGATCGAAGGATAGTTACTGTCCCACTAAGATTTGATTTTGATAACAATGAAGACATATGTAAACCGATTGCTCATCCAATATCACATCTTACAATAGGGCAATACTCAAACTGCCGGATACCTGTATCTTCAGCGCTCACGCCATATCAATTCATTTCATTTATCATCATGAATTTTTATCATACAGCACATAAAAGATATCAAAAGGACTTATCTGTTTATAAGGACTGCTTTAGTCGCACATTATTTGCAGAAGAACACGAGTTGTTACATTTGCACACACCCACATATACACTATAGAACAATTGACTCCGATGAATGAGCAATAATATACTAAATTATTTTATTGAGGTGGGTATCAACTATGCAAAAATCCAACGAACCATTCAAAATATCAGTCGCCGGCACCGGCTACGTCGGCCTCGTGGCAGGGGTCTGTTTTGCCGAAGTGGGCCACCAGGTCACCTGTGTGGACATTGACGCGGAAAAGGTGGCCCTGATGCAGGGGGGTTCTTCCCCCATTTACGAGGCGGGCCTGGAAGAACTGATGCAGGCCAATCTCGCCGCCGGGCGGCTGGCCTTCACCACGGATTACCGGGCGGCCTACCGGGAGGCGGACGCCATTTTCATCGGGGTGGGCACGCCGGAGCAGCCGGACGGTTCCGCCAATCTCAACACCATTGCCACCGTGGCCCGGCAGATTGCGGAGACGGTGGAGCAGGACTGCCTGGTGGTGGTGAAAAGCACGGTGCCCGTGGGCACCAACGACAAGGTGGAGCAGTTTATCCACGACTTTCTGCCCCGGGAGGACGGCCGGGTGACGGGCAACGGCCGGGGCGCCGGACGGGCCATTCGGGTGGAGGTGGCCTCCAACCCCGAGTTTCTGGCCCAGGGGTCGGCCGTGAAGGACACCCTGGAAGCGGCCCGGATCATCATCGGCACGGAGAGTGCCTGGGCGGAGGAGCGGCTGCGGCAGATCTACGCCCCCTTCGGGCTGCCCCTGGTGGCGGTGAGCCGGCGGTCGGCGGAGATGATCAAGTACGCTGCCAACGATTTTCTGGCCCTGAAGATTTCCTACATGAACGACATCGCCAACCTGTGTGAGCGGGTGGGGGCCGACATTACGGACGTGGCGGCGGGCATGAGCTATGACGAGCGCATCGGCAGCAAGTTTCTGAACGCCGGCATCGGCTACGGGGGCTCGTGTTTTCCCAAGGACACGGTGGCCCTGGCCTGGCTGGCCCGGCAGCACGGGTACGAGTTGCGCACGGTGCAGGCGGCCATTGACGTGAACAACCGCCAGAAGACCCTGCTGTACGAGAAGGCCTGCCGGCGGCTCATTACGTTTAACGGCCTGAAGGTGGCGGTGCTGGGGCTGACCTTTAAGCCGGGCACCGACGACCTGCGGGAGGCGGCGTCTCTGGCCAATGTGCCCCTGCTGCTGGAGCAGGGAGCGGCCGTGACCGCC
>JAWSUW010000216.1:0-1014 GCA_033549245.1 Bacillota bacterium
TCGAGTCCGGCCTTCGGCACCATTGAATTTAAAGGCTTCCTAGCGATAGGGGCCTTTTTTGTTTTAATAAAAACATCAATCTCGCCTTATTTCCGCCTTGTACTCCAAAAACCTAAAAAGCACAAGCTAGTATTTCACAATACTGCACGTGCTTTTTTTTGATATTTAGAGTAAATATTTAAACTTAGTTTCCATTCCTTGAATAAGTTAATGCCAACTGAGCAACTGAGTTAATGTTTGAGAGCCACCATGTTAATTAAATAGAGCCACTCTATTAATTTGGAGAGCCACCCATGTTGAATCCAGGTAAAATGGATGTATGTGCTGCTGGAAACCCCAGGAGCGCAAATAAACATTGGGAGGTCATCCAAATGACCAAGTATCGAGAAATTCTACGGCTAAGTAGCATGGGCTTAAGCCAACGGAGCATTGCGGCCAGTTGTCAATGCTCACGCAACACAGTATCAAATGTGTTAATCCGTGCCAATGAAATGGGGCTATCATGGCCGATTCCGGAAGATGTGGGAGACGCAGAATTGCAGTACATGTTATTCCCAGACAAGGCGCTGCAGTCATCCCGTAAAGTACCTGACTGCGAGTACATTCATAGGGAACTAGCAAAGAGTGGCGTCACACTAAGCTTACTTTGGAACGAATACTGTGAAGCCTGCCGACTGAGCAATGAGATTCCTCTTAAATACACCCAGTTTTGCAATTACTATCGGAAATATGCAGCTACAACAAAGGCAACAATGCACATTAAGAGAAAGCCTGGAGAACAGCTAGAAGTGGACTGGGCCGGGCAAACTGCAGGAATTGTTGACCGGGATACCGGTGAGATTATCCCCGTTTATGTCTTCGTTGCAGCACTATCTAGTAGCCAGCTTGCTTATGTAGAGGGCTTTTTATCACAAAACCAGGAAAGCTGGATAACAGCACACGTAAATGCTTTCAAGTTTTACGGAGGTGCTCCCAGAATACTTGTGCCGGATAACCTTAAGACCGGTGTAGAAA
>JAWSUW010000216.1:1024-4348 GCA_033549245.1 Bacillota bacterium
CACACTCTCCGGTAATTAATAAGACGTACCATGAAATGGCCGAACACTATGGCGCTGCGGTGATCCCTGCCCGGGTTAGAAAGCCGAAGGACAAGCCTAACGCAGAAGGTGCCGTAGGCATTATCTCTACCTGGATCATTGCAGCACTACGAAACCAAACCTTCTTTTCCCTTGCTGATTTGAATGATGCAATTTCTGAAAAGCTTAATGAATTCAATAACAAATCTTTTCAGAAGAAGCCGGGCAGCAGGCTAAGTACGTTTCTCGAGGAGGAGAAACTAGCACTACAGCCCCTGCCGGCCTCTGCGTACGAATTGGCAACCTGGAAAATTGCAACCGTACAATTCAATTATCACATATCCGTGGACAATATGCACTACAG
The DNA here is from genome assembly GCA_033549245.1 of Bacillota bacterium. Taxonomy (GTDB): domain Bacteria; phylum Bacillota; class Clostridia; order Peptostreptococcales; family Acidaminobacteraceae; genus Fusibacter_D. The sequence goes on from JAWSUW010000216.1 coordinate 1,407, forward strand.
TGTCCCCTACGAGTACATTAAACATAAAGTCGATGTCCGCATCACACGGGGCGTCATCGAAGTTTTCTACAAAAACCATAGAGTATGCTCTCATCCGAGGCTTTACGGCCGCTTTGGGCAGTACAGCACTATTGAAGACCACATGCCCGAGAAGCACAGGCAATACACACAGTGGAATGCAGAGCGATTCGTCTCTTGGGCACAGACTGTCGGGCCAAACACGACCACAGTGATTAAGGCAATACTATCTTTTCACAGGATTGAACAGCAAGGCTATAAAGCTTGTATGGCGCTTCTTAAACTAGCTGACAGATACCCGTTACCACGCTTGGAAGCAGCCTGTGCCAAAGCGCTGAGCTATACCCCAAACCCCAGCTACAAAAATGTCAGCACAATCCTAAAATCCGGACAAGATACCCTCCCCACAGAGCAAGGATCCTCCGTCACTCCAAAAAACAATGACTCCCAAAACACCCACAGCTTCACACGCGGTGCTGGGTACTACGGGAGGAATTCATAATGCTGAACGAATTAACAATTAATAAGCTTAATGAAATGCGGCTGAGCACTATGTCGGAACAGCTCCGTGAGCAGATGAAAAACCCGTCTTTTGCAACACTCTCATTTGAAGAACGGTTTGGACTCATCGTTGATGCCGAATGGTCGAAGCGTAAAAACAACCGCCTAAACCGCCTAATTAGAAACGCCACGCTCAAGTTCCCTTATGCCTGCATTGAGGACATCGAGTACCATACCGACCGAAAATTGGACCAAGCCCAGATACTTAGGTTATCTACCTGCAACTACATTCACGAAAAGCATAATGTCATAATCATGGGCGCGTCCGGTGCCGGCAAAACCTACATGGGGTGCGCATTGGGTATCGCATCCTGCCGTAATTTCTTCACTACCAAGTACATCCGCCTGCCAGAGCTGCTAACAGATTTGGCCATCGCCAGGGGTGACGGTACATACAAAAAAATCATCGCCCAGTACAAGAAGGTTAGCTTACTAATCTTTGATGAATGGCTCCTGGTTCCACTATCAGAAACTGAATCGCGGGACCTTCTCGAAATTATTGAGGCCAGGCACCAAACCGGCTCCACCATATTTATCTCGCAGTTCGCCCCGGCCGGTTGGCACACCAAAATCAGTGAAAGCACAATAGCGGATGCCATCTTGGACCGAATCGTCCACGACTCATACCAAATTGTCATAGACGGAGAAGACTCAATGCGTAAAAGAAAAGGGATCCAGCAGTAAAGCCTAAGACCGGAGCCATCAAGATCATCTTGGTGGCTCCCCACTAACAAGCTGGCTCTATTTTATTAACAGTGTGGCTCAGTTTACATTAACACAGCGGCTCCGCCGCACCGAAATATGCAGAGCATCTGGTTCCCCTGATGATGCTGGAATCCTTAGTATGATTCGTAGTTACCAGAGAATTAATCTTTCATGACTGAAGTAAGCTAGATATGGTAGAACCCCTTTTATATCTAAGGCTCGAAGGGGTTTGGTCATACTCAAGGATATTGAGAGAAACTAGGAAAAAGAGCTTCAAATTGAATCGTAATCAGTATGTTGGGGGTTCAAGTCCTCTTGCCGTCTCCATGCAAATACAGTAACCACGGGAATAATTAGCCCCAGTGGTTTTTAATTTTACACAATAATGATTTTAAAAGACAATAAATTATATTACCCAATTCTTGCAGGAAAGTGGTATTTTATGGAGAATATCTTTTAGTAGATTGTTGTTGTAGGTTACAAAAGGAGCGTGGTTGTTTTGGCGTTAAAAACCACACTAGTAGCAGATTCAATTCATGGAAACATGCAGATTAGTTACCTTGAAAAAGAAATAATGTCTACTCAGGCATTTAATAGGTTGCACAATATTAATCAAAATTCGTCTATATATTTAACATTTCCCTCTAACAGAACTAGAAGGTTTGAGCACTCTGTTGGTTCTATGTATTTAGCGGGGGAAATGTTTTTTTATAGCATAGTAAATGCTGAACAAGGCATTAGAAATGAATTGTTAGATAAAGTCTTAGAAGAGATTAAACGTATCAGAAATACTAATGCTAAAACTATAAGGATGCTACTTGGAGATAATGAAGAACTTCCGAGTGTAATGGAAAAAGACCCATTATATTCACTTTATGTACCTAACGTAGTACAATCAAAGCATGCTTTTGCGTTTGCGCTGATTTTCCAGTCTGTCCGTTGCGCCGCGCTTTTACATGACTTGGGTCATCCGCCTTTTAGTCATATTGCAGAAGCAGCTCTAGAAAAAATTTGGGAATCTGTTTTAGCAGTTGAAAAGGAAAAAAGAACAGCAAGGCAAAACCACTTCATAGAGACGATGAGTTATTATTTGGTTGAAGATGGAATAGAAGATAGTCCAGTATTTGCACTTCATGAAAAAGTGGGTAATTGCATTGCAGACCGCCTATTCGAAGCGATTATTAGAGATACAGAAGACCTCGAATATAAATTCTTTTTATTTATGGTTCATAGTTTTGTGAATTCAATTCTAACAGAAGAGAATACTTTTTATAAAAATATTCATGGGTTAATTGCTGGGTCAATTGATAGTGATAGACTAGATTATATTGTTAGAGACTTAAACAATTCTGGCTTTAATCATGGTAGAATAGAGTATGATCGGTTGATATCTTCTATGAAGTTAATTAAGCATAGAGATGATTTTTTGTTTTGTTCTGACATAAGAGCTCTTAGTACTATAGAAGATTTCTTTAATAAACGTATGAGACTTTATAAATATGTTATTTTCCACCATAGAGTAGTTAAGACAGATAACTTATTGAAAAGAATTATTGTAAAATTGGCCAACGATTATTTGGAAAACCAAGAGTCAGAAGATCTGGTGGAAAGCCAGGTTTTACCTCTCGACATTTCGGGGTTATGGAAAGCTGTTAAGT
>JAWSUW010000217.1:0-4332 GCA_033549245.1 Bacillota bacterium
CATCTGATGGACTCAAACGCAACCGCGGAAGAAGAGGGCTCGATATTCTTAAGATCATTCAGAAAGAACTTCCGATTGATGTCAAGATTATCGATGAGGATTTTGAGGATATTTCTGAAGTTGATGTAAAATTGATCAAACTCGCTCAAAAAATGAATGCCAGTATTGTGACAAATGACTTCAATCTCAATAAGGTCGCTTCACTTCAAGAAGTACATATCCTCAACATCAATGAACTTGCTAATGCCGTGAAACCAGTTGTTTTACCAGGTGAGGAAATGTTGGTTCAAATCATCAAAGAAGGTAAGGAAAACAATCAAGGTGTTTCTTATCTGGATGATGGCACCATGATCGTCGTTGAAGATGGCCGAAAATTCATCAATGAGAACATTCAAGTCATTGTAACAAGTGTTCTACAGACATCGGCTGGACGAATGATTTTCGCAAAATCCAAAAATTAAAATCGATAAGAAGGTTAATTGACCTTCTTTATCTTTTTTTTGGTATAATGTAGGCGAACATATTGAGAGAAAGAGAGTAAAACGATGTACGACGGGAAAAAAATCGGAGCAGTCATTCCTGCGGCAGGAATGGGCAGTAGAATGAAAACATCTGAAAAAAAGCAGTTTATGTTGCTGGAAAATCGAGAAATCCTTGAATGGACTCTTATTCACATTCTAAAATCTGAGACAATTGATGTGATTTGGGTAGTTGTGCCTTCTGAGTTCGTCAGACTTGTAGAAGATAAAGTTGCGAATTGGATTGAAAAATATGGGTTTAAACAACCTATTTATGTCATTGAGGGTGGAAAGAACAGGCAGGAGTCTGTTTACAAAGCTATAAAATATATTCCAGAAAGCTTTGAGTGGATTGTCGTGCATGATGGTGTTCGACCATTTGTGGATTCGTCCTGGTTGGATAGAAATCTTGTTCACATGTCAAGCTTCGATTCAATTGTGTCGGCATTGCAGTCTACGGACACGCTGAAAATTGTTGATGAGTCCCACGTTGTCCAAAAGACATTGAATAGAGATGAGATATGGAGCGTCCAAACGCCTCAGGTGTTTAGGCTTGAAGTTTTAAGGGCAGTGCATGATAAGGCGATAAAAGATGGTTTTTTTGGTACCGACGACGCCAGTCTGATGGAAAAATACAATTATAAAGTTTTGCTATGTGAAGGAGAAAAATCCAATATTAAAATCACCTCTCCAATGGATCTCGTCTTTGGTAGGGCTATATTGGATTGGAAAAATAGGAGTGAAAGCTGATGAGAATAGGGATGGGATATGATGTCCACCAATTGGTGGAAGGCAGGGATCTTATATTGGGTGGTGTTAATATACCTTATGAAAAAGGTCTGGCAGGTCATTCGGATGCGGATGTGCTGCTTCACGCAGTCATGGATGCGTTGCTAGGTGCCATGGCGCTTGGAGATATTGGAAAACATTTTCCGGATACGTCAAAAGAATATAAAGACATATCCAGCTTGGTCCTTTTGAAGAGGGTAGCCAAAACGATGGTCAGAAAAGGGTATTCGATTGTCAATTTGGATGCCACTATTGTTGCAGAGCGGCCTAAGATGGCTCCCCATATTGATTTGATGAGAACAAACATTGCAGAAGTGCTCGATTGTGAGTTTGATCAAGTGAACATAAAGGCTACAACTACTGAAAAATTAGGATTCGAAGGTGAAGGTCTAGGCATATCCAGCCAAGCCATTGTACTCCTTGAAAAATTGGAGGTTTAGATGTCAGAGAATTACAAGTTCTTTCAAAATCGAGATTGTGAGTTCTTTCCATGTCATAAAAATGTGAATGATGATGAGTTCAACTGTCTGTTTTGTTATTGCCCACTGTATATGCTTAAGAATGAATGTGGTGGGGACTTCAAGGTGACTAGTGGAGTAAAAGATTGTAGTGATTGCACCAAACCCCATGATTCCGGCAGTTATGCCTATATCATGTCAGCGATGAAGAAGGTCATTGAAAGAGGTTCTGATTTTTAGTATAATAGGCGAGAAGAAAAGAGGAGGCAAACGTTATGAATCCTAGATTGAGATTTGCGCCAAGTCCTACCGGATATGTACACATCGGGGGTCTGAGAACTGCGCTTTACAATTATTTATATGCAAAACAAAATGAAGGTACTTATTTGATAAGAGTTGAGGATACGGATCAAACTAGATTTGTGGAAGGTGCTATCGAAGGCATGATCAACTCCATGCAGTGGGCTGGCGTGGTTCATGATGAAGGTCCGTTTATTGATGAGGCGACTCATCACGTTGTTGAAAAAGGCGATTTCGGACCTTATATTCAGTCACATAGATTGGAACTTTACAAGAAACATTCGGATCAGCTGATTGAATCAGGACATGCCTATCATTGTTTCTGCACCAAGGAACGTCTGGAGCAGGTAAGAGAAAAGCAGAAGTCAGAAGGTCTCACTCCGAAATATGATGGACACTGCAGAGAACTGTCTAAAGCTGAAGTGGACGAAAAACTCGCTGCAGGGCTCCCACACGTGGTTCGATTGAAATTGCCGGCAGGTAGGGTGATAGAATTCAATGACGCCATCAAGGGCCATATAGCGGTGAATACGGATGATATGGACGATCAAGTGTTGATGAAGACAGATGGATTCCCAACTTATCATATGGCGGTCGTTGTAGATGATCATTTCATGGGAATAACACATGTTGTTCGTGGTGATGAGTGGCTGATTTCCACACCAAAACACATATATACTTATGAAGCATTTGGATGGGAAGCACCACAATTTGTACATTTGCCTGTTATATTGGGTCAATCCAAAAAGAAACTCAGTAAGCGTGAAGGTGATGTTTCTGTTGAAGATTTCAAACGTAAAGGTTATTTGCCTGAAGCATTGATCAATTACATTGCGCTTGTTGGATGGTCACCTGACGACGGTGAAGAAATCATGGACATGCAGACTTTGATCAATAAATTCTCATTTGATCGGGTATCAAAGTCGAGTGGTGTGTTTGATGTTGAAAAACTCAATTGGATGAACAATCAATACATTAGGAACTATGATCTGGATCAATTGACAGTACTTTCAAAATCATATTTTGTTGAAAGTGGCTTTGCCAGTGATACTGAGTTTGATGAAGAGTTTGCGAAATACAAAAATATAGTCGATATCCTGAGGGAACGTCTTAATAAATTAAATGAAATCTCAGATTACTACAATCTATTCAATGTGAATACGATTGTGCTTGAAGACGATGAGGCTAGAGAAATGATTGAAATGCCTCATGTACCTACGATGCTGAGATGTTTCTCAGCAAAAGTTGCTGAGATAGATGCAATCACTGCTGATGATGTGAAACGTCTGCTCAAGGAAGTACAAAAGGAAACTGGTCACAAAGGCAAAGACTTGTTCATGCCTGTTCGTGTGGCGTTAACAGGGCAGGTACATGGTCCAGATATCGCGAAAGTGATGGAAATCATAGGTACAACTAATACGATTGAGCGAATCGAATACAGTATACAGAACTTGTGTACTGAGTAAATGTAATCCAATAATATGTGGGGGCTGTTGTATCCATTACAATTGCCCCCATAGTTCTAAATAATATTCGAATGAAGAGGAAAATATGAACGATTTTTTAAAGAATGCTGAAATGAATAGTTTGTCTGAACTAGACGTGAGAATGATGAACCCACTTAAATTGGCGTTCCTCGGTGACGCTATCTATGAAGCTTACATCAGAACATATCTGATCAGCCAATTTGTGCTCACTCCACATGAAATGTCCAAAAAAGCCAAACAATATGTCAATGCAAACGCACAGGCTACAGCTGTACATAGGTTAAAGGATTCGTTCAGTGAAGATGAATGGCAAATGATCAAACGCGGAAGGAATCAGAAATCGAATACAGTACCCAAAAACGCACTTTTGTCTGATTATAGATACGCGACTGGATATGAAGCTTTGATAGGGTATCTTTATTTGACCGATCAGAAGGAACGCATATACGAAATCGTTCATCTCACAATAAAGGCTATTGATTCAGCTGAAAATTCAATTAAGGATGTTGGTGAAGAAGATGAAGCGTAAGGATTGGATTTTGATCGGAGTAACCCTGATTGTTCTGATTATTTTAGGATACAAGTCAATTGTAATGGATCCCGTAGATCCCAAAGACTCGGGTGAGGAAGCGGTTGTAGTCAGAATGCAGGAAGTACTTGATGAAACGCATTCAAACATACTATATAAAACGGGAATCATGAAATTCAGGATAACCGATGTCAAGGTTGAAAGTGAAGATGATTTTACCGGACGTTATAGAAAATATTTACTAGGTGTTG
>JAWSUW010000218.1:0-588 GCA_033549245.1 Bacillota bacterium
TCTATTGAGTCCATATTTACTCTTTGTGAACAACTCCTGAATGAGCGCAGCTGGTCTTTGAGTATCATTGCATATGATTGGGCTTATAGGGTCAGAAAACAGTATAACGAATCAACTTTTGATACTTTTGAGCAATGGCTAAAGAATTATGTCACTGATTGGGATGATTGCGACGATTTTTGTACTCATGCATTTGGTGAACTCATCAGCCAAAGAAACGAATTGTTTGATCGTGTGCTGACATGGGTTGATCATCCTGGCTTTTGGGTTAGGCGGGCTGCTGCTGTGGTGCTCATCTATCCGATTAAGAAGAATAAATACGATAACATCAACCCGTTTCAAATTTCTGATGATTTGTTACTAGATGAACACTATTTGGTTTTAAAGGGATATGGCTGGATGTTAAAGATCTTATCTCAGAGAGAACCCGAAATGGTGTTTCAATATTTGTTAGATAAAAGGGAAGTCATGCCAAGAATTTCGTTTAGGTATGCACTGGAAAAGATGAACAAGGAAATGAAAAGTAGACTTATGAATGAGTAGAGGCATAAAAAAATCGGTACGCAGTAGTGTACCGATTTTTTGCTA
>JAWSUW010000218.1:598-4322 GCA_033549245.1 Bacillota bacterium
CGGTTGAATTTGCAATCCTACCTAGTTCTTCCAAATCTTGCTCATTGAGTGGAATATCATATTGTTTCATGATTTCGATAGCCCATCTGAATTGTGCAATATTTCCTGGAGGAATTATGACATCAACACCTCTTGAAAAAGTGTATTTAACAGCTTTGTTTGCCAGATCGAAATCATCAATTGGATGATACCATGCTTTTGGGTAATCAATGACATCAGATTCCTGGCGTTCGCTTAACACCATGGATTTGAGGCCAATGATGCCCATTTTCTTTTCCAGCGCTTTTTTAAGTACAAAACTTCCATAGTCATTTTTAATTAGTGACACAAAATTGAAGGGGAACATAATGCTGTCAAAGTCATAGTATTCCATGAGGGCAAGAGCCGCTTCAGTGGAATGAGCTGAAAAGCCAATATGCTTGATGTAGCCTTGTTCTTTTGCTTTGAGATAAGTTTCAAATGAGCCATTAGGTCCAAATGTCCTTTCTACATCCTCAAGGTTATAAATGGCATGTAACTGATACAAGTCAAAATAATCGGTTTGAAGATTCTTTAGTGACTTTTCAAGCAGTGCCTGTGAACCTTTTCGAGTGCGATCTTCAGTTTTACAAGCTAAGTAGATATCTTTACGCTTGCCCTTTAGTGCAGGGCCGAGTCGCTCTTCCGCGTTGGAATAAGTCGGAGCGACATCAAAATAATTGACCCCGGCATCGATGGCCTCTGCGACATAATTGTTTGCATCTGTTTGGCTCTCATCAGCGACAATTACTCCGCCAAATGCTACTTTAGAGAGATTGTAATCCAGTTTTTCAATTTTAACCATTTGCATGTTAAGAACTCCTTCATATCAACTTAAAGTAATAGGTACACCTGTAGCTTCTATACCCAAATAAAGCAGTTCAATCACAAACTCGACTACTCATTATCTAGCAAATTAGTTGCTTTAGCCTCGAATGACACGTTTAAACGTCCTTCCCAGTAAACCTCATAATTTATGATTTCTGCATCAATTTGTAAAACTTCTTTGGCTGAAATCGGCTTGTTATACAAATACCAACCGTTTTCCTCCAGAGTCCAAGCACTGCTTAACAATGAAACAGTATGCATAGGCGTTGTCATTTCTGGAGTTTTGTCTTGCCATTCACATAATATTTTTACTCTTAATTTTAAATCATTGCTACCTGTATTTTGAACAATCCAGCTCGGATACTTGACATTGCTGTTGAGGTCATCTTGAGCTGAAAAGGTATTGATCGATGTCATTGAAACAGTTCCCGTCGTAAAAATGGCGGTACCCACTGATTCTTGATCATGAAAAAACGCAAGGGTCATGCCTGATATGACGAAGCCAATGGTTGTCATTAGCATTAGACACATTAAAATCAATTTTTTCATCATGCCCTCCTTGAAATTATACTTTTGAGATGGGTATGCTCCGCACAGAAGCATACCCAATGGATCATGGTGTGCCGTAATAACTGACACCCCAATCATGATATGGTGCATAATTTGAAGATTGTATCGCATCAAAGATAGGATTCAAACAGAAAGTTTGTCCCTGATAATCATCGCCAGTCGTCGGACCATCCAAGTGGACAATCAGATGAAGCAAAACACTCTCGCCTGGCTTAATAGCTTTGAGGTAATAAACCGTATGGCCTGCAACCACCCAATCGCTTTGATTCATTGATTGATCCAGTTGAATTAGAACGTTGTCTGATGATAGACCATCCGAGGCCCACTTTCCGTTTACATTGACCCTAACATTAATCTGTTTACTACCTGTATTTTTTACAAAGTAATGCATCATCTCGGTATTGCTTGGGTTCCAATTGTTTTGATTATTAGATGCCAGATCGTTAAAATTTTGAGATCCTGGACTCCAGTTCAGCAGTGCACTGTCACCGCTGACCAAATCAATTGTGTACCATCCTTTAGGTGTTCCCGTACTTCCTGTACCCTCAGCCACATGACCGTATAACAAGCCGTCCGATCCAAATGATATTTGCATATGATTGGGAACGCCCGTGTCAATTTGAGTATAGATTTTTGTCAGTAAATCAATTTTGAAGTACACTTTTGTGCTTGCCGATGCACTTCCGTATAACATGTTGTCGTTGATATCCAGTGCGACATCACCAAAACTGAAGTTGCCATTTGCGAAGTTATCCATGAACTTCACATCAGTGTTGATGCTGCCATCAGGATTGAAACTCACACGCCAAAGATCATTGGTAGCCTGTGGAACATACCAGTAGTAACCTCTTCCAAAAGTTGCTCCAGCAGTTCGACCACCAGCTAGATTTCCAGCGAATTGTTCAACATTAAAATCATAAAAATATAACTTGTTGTTTTCTGGCGTATAGTAAAGCCGTTTTTTCTCTCTATCATAGGCAAGTGCGTTGACATACTTATCACTTGTTGTTCCAATAGTTTTGTCAAACAAGAGATAGGTACCACCACCTGACAAGTCGATTTCATAAATATCACCCGTGATTGCTTCGACCCCAAAAATCATTGAAGCACCTGCTTCCATACTGAGAGTACCCGAATCAAAACTCGCCATTCCAGCATCGTCACTATCCGTAAACCACGCCATAGTTGCACCAACTACCAGGAGGGACGTTAAAGCAATTACGAATGATGAGTAAATGATTTTCTTAGTCACTCGTTAAATCCTCCTTCCTTAAGCTTTAATGTCTATGGATTATGGTTGCACGTTGATTTGAGTGTTCATCCAATCAAAGTGAGTGCCTAATCCAGGGAATAAAGCATCCATTGCTTCAGCATTGATTTGAGTTGCATTGATATTGAAACCAATTGTAATTGGTGAAACGCCTTCTGCATCTCCTTGATATTCATTTCCAGCTGATTTGTGGAAGCCAAGTACGACTTTAAGAACATATCTGTTTTCTCCTGGTTTCAAAGCGCCCATATGTTCAAACGTTGAACCAGGTGCCATGTTGGCGTTGTCATTCCAATTTCTTAGTGTGATGACACCATCAGGGGACATAGCTGCAAGTCCATCAAAGAAATCAGCTTCACCTTGATTGTGACCTACAAAATTTCCTTTTCCATTTACGATGAAGTCATAACCTGAATACCAAGGATCGGTATTCCAAGGATTACCATCGATATCTATAAAACTCATACTCATTGTTTCTATATACATTTTATCTAGTAGCTTGTCAGCACCTTCAACAGTAGGTGTAAAGATCCAGTCACCAAACCAGGCAACATTTTTTGTGCCTGTGTTTCTAATTTGTATAGTAATTGGATCATAAAGATCTCCAGGGTTCATGTGTCCATGTTTTGAACCATAATCCAAGAGCAAGTTGAAGTCTGACAATCCATCAGGAACATCAATATCCAGTCTACCAGCAGTAAAAGTTGCAGTACCAGCACTTTCAGTATCAGTAAACCAAGCACCAGTAAGTCCGCCAATCAGCGCGGTTGTCAAAACAATTAACAATAAACTCACCATCAATTTCATTTTTAACATATTAAATACCTCCATAGTTTAAAATAAACACTTTAAGTATGGCGATCAGGCTACCATCCTATGTAAGAAGGCCCTATGACTTTGCGTCCCCACCTTTCGATGAGTTTGCCTTTTCATTGACTAAGTAACAAAACCCAATATTTTACCTTCCTATACTGTCAAGCCTAAAATCATTGATTTTTAAGGCTTTGGTTTAAATAGTTACCTCGCTAACTAGAGTTA
>JAWSUW010000219.1:0-4275 GCA_033549245.1 Bacillota bacterium
GCTGACGCTGATGCAGACGCCGATGCGGATGCGGACGCTGATGCCGATGCGGATGCTGATGCGGACGCCGATGCCGATGCTGATGCTGACGCCGATGCGGATGCTGATGCGGATGCCGATGCGGATGCTGATGCGGATGCTGACGCCGATGCTGATGCCGATGCCGATGCTGATGCGGATGCTGACGCCGATGCAGATGCCGATGCGGACGCCGATGCCGATGCTGATGCGGACGCCGATGCCGATGCAGATGCTGATGCCGATGCAGATGCGGATGCTGATGCGGATGCTGACGCCGATGCTGACGCTGATGCTGATGCCGACTTTGAATTATTCGATGAAGAAATCCCTGGTGGCGCTCCTGAACTCAACGAACCTATTCCATTGGGAAGTGGAACTTTACCTGATACTGGACAATTACCAGCAGGTGCTTTCTATGGTGCCGGATCATTACTCAGTTTATTGGGAGTATCCATAAAGAAGAAAAAGTGGTTCAATCCATTTAAATAAATCCTATAAAATAAGGATGCTTTAAAAGAATAATACCTTTTGAAGCATCCTTTCTATATAACTGTGGTATTCGATAACTGTACTTAAAGTCAACGATTATTCATATACACATTTATAGCACTTTAATCAGGCTAAGTGAATCTCTAAATAAAATCCTAATGAATTTCTTTTTTTTCTGAATTTGCCTTCGCCTATAAACGAACATAAGAATTCTGAAAACTGCTCTTCGGTAACAGGTATTGGCTGAAAGAACGTATTCAAATTATGAACGTAGATAGGATACAATTGCAAAGTGATTCTTTCTTCTCCAAAATGCAGTTGTGAAATTATACCATATGGTGATTTCCCTGATGCATCAAGGTCAACGCCAGTTGTATTAAAAACAAAATTTCCCAACGAATAAACTACGATTCGCTTTAGTATATGCTCAACACCTATGGGAATATGGGGACCATGACCTACAACTAAGTTTGCGCCTGCTTGGATAGACTTTTGTACAATAGGTCTAAGTTGCATATGATTTTCATTAAAGTCAGTACTCCAATGTGGTGACAGGATAATAAAAGCATCAGGATATTTCTTGCGGTATTTTGATATACGTTCCAAAATTGAACAATCATTCAAAACATCACTAATAAATGCTGTCCCAGTATTATCACCCAAACTATAGTGCTGAAACAAATGATGTCTTCTATGAAGGAAATAACCATAAGCATTAAAAATAATGACTTTATGCCCATTAATAATTAAGCACAAAGGCTTTTCTGCTTCGTCAATATTTGAGCCTGTACCGACAGATAGGATACCAGATTCTTCAAAGTAACGCTTTGTCTGCCTACAACCGACAGCACCAAAATCCATCATGTGATTATTTGCAAGCAAAACTGCATTTATATTCACTTGTTTATAACAACTTATAGTTTTTTCAGGATGAGCACCAAGGACAAAGCTTAAATAATGGCCTGTTTGCTGAGGTATCTCATAGTTAGGACTCAAAACACATTCCGAATTAACAATATTAAAACTGTCTTTTGAAAGAAATGGTTTTACTTTGTCAAATGAGAACAAATAGCCTTGATCACCGAATCTTTGAATAGGGTCATCTATGTTTCTCTCCACTCGCCATTTCGTATACCGCTCTCCGCAATACGTATCACCACATAGTGTTACAATATTTTGAGAAATTTCAATCCATTTGTCAACATCCATCACCAGATTAGAAATATTTTTTTTTGCAAAAAAAATGGATTTAAGCACTTCTGCATCACGCTCAAACGAATTCTTGGCACCACAAACTACAACATAGAAAGTTGATTTTTCTTCTTCAACAAGAACCATTGCGTGAAGATTATTTTCCTCTCCAAAGCATAAATACCGGGTTACATTTTTGATTGAAGAAAGAATACTATCACATGTTAGATATTTACCCCTATATACTATCGAATTTTGCATCAGTTTGTTTTGAATATCAAAGGAAAGAAGCTCTTTAGCAACTATAAGAAGCTCTTCAGTGTTAAAAGATTGAGGGTTTTGTTCGAAATTTCGACCGGTTAAATTTTTTACGCAATCCGTCGACAAACCAAACTTATTCCCTATTCGCTTGAGCTCTGCAACTGTACTTTTCTTCATTTTTCCAACGGTGTCTAAAATATGCCCTCCAATTGCAATGATAGCATCTGGTGCATTGATGGAAGTTACAGCACAAAAAAGAGTAAAAAGACTAACTTTTTCATCCGTTACCAACCCAAGTGCGTTCACATCTGAATTAGCATTTTCTGCATGTTTATTAACTGTAACAATATCTGTCCAAGAGAGTTTGTTCTTATTTATTAATAAAAGAACATAATATAGTAATAATGGAAGACCTAACCCTCCATATATTTTGGGGCTATTATCGTTTTGTGAATAAACAACTTTGTTTTCATCTGCAGAAAACACCATGCAGACACTTGGTGGCTTGGCAACTGACATCGAATTGTCATCTGAGTGTCTTATGAGAAAGTCCCCCCTTCCTTGTTATTATTGTATCTGAAGTGAACTTAACTCGTGTAGTTATCATTTATAAACTTCTTATCTGCAGGATGAAGATACCCGCTAGTCGCGACAACTCTAACACCATCTTTTTTTGCCTTTTCTATAACTCTAAGCGTTAAGGTCCTCATATTTGCTGTAAATCGATTATCTTGTTCATTGGCATCTCCAGAAAATGAAATAATCGAACGCATTTCTTTTGCAATGTCATAAAATTGATCAATATCTATCTCGTTATCATTGATATCTTTTAAAAAAATATACTTTATGGTCAGCTCAGTTTTGTCAAAATTGTATCTACGCAAATTATTCACAACCTTATCAAAAGCATCAACACGTTTGATCTTACGAAAAGTTTCTGGTGTGCCTGAGTCAAGTGAAACGACAGCCCTGATGATTCTACCCGATTCAAATAATGATGCTAGCTTCTCTTTGTAAATCGAAAAATTCGACAACAAGACAATCTTCCAGTTGGTATTCAAAAAAATATCCAACATTTCGTCACAATTCTTATTTACACAAAATTCTCCATTCGCCATCTGTATTGTTAGTTGTTTATCACTAAATTCTTCCATAACCGAGAGTTCTTTCAATATTTGAAACGTCGTGTAATCCTCTGAATTATTTTTTAAACGATCAAATGTTTTTTCACAAAAACAATAGGTACATCTGAAATTACAAATATCACCTGGTTGATTTGAACCGAAATTGAGCTCATCTAGTGCTACCGTTTTGGGCCAAAAACCATAAGTTAATAGATGACAATTCTCACAGTCATTTTGATTGCCGTTTCTGATATCTTCCACTAGTTGTTCTGTATATGTTTGCCATTGAGAAAGCCTATCTTCAATTGTTCCAGAGGTCTTAACAATCGGACTCCTACCTGTTATACAACATGGAGAAAAGGAATTGGCTCGATAACTCATGAAATTCCCTAAGTATCGGCAACCTTTACGGTATTCTAGATCGGCTTCAAAAAAATGAATCCGCTCAGGTGGCAATACCTTCAAAAGCTGCCTAGCGGTATTTTTTGCCTTACGATACGTCACCCAGACATCAGCATCTGGAAAACGCTTTAGAGCATCACCTAAACTTAACACTTCGTATTTACCCAAAAGTTTTGAACTATACTTATGGATGTTTTCATCTTTTTCTGAAAACACATCAGGACTTCCTACGATTCTCACCCACGAATCAATATTTTTTGCGACATTGCCCGAAATACCAAAATATATGTTTGGCATAATACACTTCCTCCTCATAAAGTTATAGTGTCCTCTAAAATTCTAAAATAAAGTATAACCAGCGTTCTTGATGAATGCTGGTTTTTATTTTCACTCCGGTTTTCTCGGGTTTTATTACCTTTTCAAAATCAAAAACCATTATTCCCAAACCGGTAGTTAATCTCAATTTCAATTTGAATTTTTAAGAGCTTATATCATTTCGATTTATGTACGATATTCAACATTATTTCCTAGATTCCAAGTCAACTTCTTAATTGTCATTAAACATGCCAAACTTAAGTTGTCAGAAAATTGCAAAAGTTTTATCTACATTTTAATCTTTTATCCAGCTCTTTTCAACAACTAAAAATTGATTATTCTAAAAAATAACAATGAAAACGCATCATATCAGTTAAGTAGTGTCTACTGATTAATCCTAACTTCCTGAAAAAATTAACTCTCAAACCCTATTTTAGGGTTTTTCATCCTCGTTATCACTCATAAATGCCAA
>JAWSUW010000220.1:0-4087 GCA_033549245.1 Bacillota bacterium
CGGAGAGGCATCCAGGTTTATCAGCTGCTCCCGAAACAGGTTCTGGTCCTGTCGAATTCCGTCTCCTCCAGAATCCGTCCCTGCTCCTCCGTCAGCACCTTCTCCGCATTCCGGTGAAAGACTTCCAGCTGGTCTTCCCAGGTGGCAAACACATTAAACCGGGGGTTCAGCACCTTGTCCAAGAGCAATCGGCAAGCCTCCGGCTCCTGACGGCTGCGCTTTCCCCCAAAAAGAGCCACAAAAGCCTCCTCCAGGGCCTCGGCACTTTCCAGGTGCGGGCCCAAGAGCAGGCTTTCTTCCTTCAATGCATCCGGCAGACTGCCATCCAGGCGCACACTGTCGGGAAAACACAGGGCATACTTAATCTTCAGGGGAAACACCCGCTCCCCCGACTTCTCCTGGTACTGGTGAAGCACCCCATACATGGCGTCACTGGCCTGTTTCATCGGGTCCTTCTTCATGGGCCGGTAACGGCCCCTGTCCTTCAGCTCGAGGAAGATCCCATCCTGATACATCACATCCCCCTGCTTCACCTCAATGGTCACAAACCCCATGGCAGGGTGCACCACAATAAAATCAATTTCCCGGATGATGTCTGGCTGCCGGTCTTCCTCATGCTCCTCCCCATATTTGTAACCATGGAGCACTGTGTAGTCCGCCGGCAGCTGCCTGGCAATGGTGTAGAAGCACCGCTCGCCCTCGTTTTCAATGGTCATGGGGCTCACATCGGGAATCATCCTGGCCATGGGGGAAACCTCCTTGTCTTGTCCGCTTGACTATTTGAACAGTTTCTTCAGCACACTGAACATCGTAAAATTGACAATAATGCCAGCTACCTTTATACTAAATGTAAGGAAACTTGGTTTCTTGGTTAGAAAAGGAGATGAGAACAATGTACGCTAATAAAATCAATAAAGTAAACATACCTATCGAAAAACGCCGCATCAGTATTTCCAGTAAACGACAGATTACGATCCCCGCAAAATATTACGAAGCATTAAAACTGGACAAGGAGCTTGATTGCATTTACGCAAACAATATGCTCATTCTTACTCCAGTAGCCAATGAAGATTCTGCTTTTGCCGAAGAAATCCTGGCCGATCTCATTCAGCAAGGATATTCCGGCGATGAATTGCTATCTGAGTTCAAAAAAATCCGCCAGAAGGTTCGTCCTGCAGTGGAAAAACTCATAGAGGAAGCGGATAAAATTGCTGAAGCTGCCTCCACCAATTATATCGATATCACCGATGAACTCTTTGATGATGAGAAAATGGAGGACTAGACATTGCTTCGAGTTGAGTATACACCCATTGCTCAGAAGTATTTCAAAAAACTGAAAGATAAAAAACTCAAGAAATCATTTAAATCAGCTATTGTCAAAATCCGTATTGATCCTTATGTTGGAAACGCCAAAACAGGTGACTTGCGAGGAATCTATTCACTTGATATTCGCCACAACAAGGTTAATTACGAACTTGCTTATAGAATAACCCAGCTTCTTACTGGTCAAATAGTGGTTGTGATCATGGCCGGCACAAGAGAAAACTTTTATCATGCGTTGAAGCGGTATATGGAGTAAGATGGTCATGGGGTTTACATCGGGAATCATCCTGGCCATGGGGAAACCTCCTGTCTATATGGGCATCAATTTATATTCTTTAATGATTCGTTCGATAACCATCTCAACTGAATCATTATCTATGTGAAATTTATTTTTAACCTTAGAGAAAGATCTTTTATAACAAGTTTGGTCCTTCTTAATTTCTGAGATATAATGTTTTTTATGCAGATTCTTATATTCATCATCTTTGTATATTTCATCATTTTCATCACTAAAGACAAGACGTTGAAATATATTTTCAGGCAAGTCCTGTAGTTCAATTGCCAATACATCTTTTCTGGAAATATGTTTGTTAAAGTTTGATGAATAATAAATTGGTGTAATTGCAATAATCTTGTTCTGTGAACTTTCCATGATTTCGCTGATTACGAATCCTCTTTTTTTATCTCGTTCATTTAATGATCCCGTATTAACAAATTCTTCTAGCGTCATGTCGTAATATTTTTTTACTTCCTCGTCGAGATCGTAAAATACATACCCTAACCGTTGGGCTAATTTTTCACCAATTGTTGTCTTTCCAACATTTGATAATCCGAATAGAAATATTGTCATTTTTCTTCACACATCCAATACTCTTTGGATAAACTCCAATGTTTCCGGCAGCTCGCCCCACTTCTTGATGAGTTTTTCCTCATCCAGGCTGATGACCGATTCAAAAATTTCTCCTGTTGTTG
This sequence comes from Bacillota bacterium, assembly GCA_033549245.1. GTDB lineage: Bacteria > Bacillota > Clostridia > Peptostreptococcales > Acidaminobacteraceae > Fusibacter_D. The sequence goes on from JAWSUW010000220.1 coordinate 2,296, forward strand.
CCCAGTTATTGCCTCATGATCAATTCGCTCAAAACCGATGGTATGTAGCGTATCTTTGTTGACAGATTCCCAGTTCCACATGAATCTCACCTCATCAACGTATTTGTCTCTTAGTAACCTCATAGGGTTCACATTGGGGATCATCCTGGCCATGAATTATCTACTTGAACAGCTTTTTTAGCACACTAAACACGTCAAAGGTGGTTTTCTTGTAGATCTTGTTCTTAATGGCTCGCTTAGGGTTCTTGGCATAACCCATGCCCTTCATGCCATACAAAGGGTTCACAGCGCCTTTGGCTTTGCGCTTGATTTTGCCTGTGGTGCGGGCTCTCACTCTTTTCTTTAAGCTTGGTGTGCGTAGGCCGATTTTCATTTTAATCCCCCCACTCAACACTTAATTTCAAACTTCGAACACATTATCACTTTTTATATCACCTTTAGGTCTTTACCGTGATAACAGTATTATTACTATACCCACAATACCCAATGCCATTGCCCCACTTATATAAAACAACTGGTTGATCTTTTTATCCAATCGAATCTGTTCCTCACCAATTAACTGGGTAATGTTGTTTTGATAATGGTTTAGTTTTGTATCCACCTCTGTTTTCAGGTCTGTATGTTTTGCCTTTAAACTGGTTTCAACATTACTGTCTAACTTTTCTGACTGAGCCCTCACTAGCTCTTCGTATTCTTTGTACTGTTTCCGATAATCTCTTAATAACACATCATACTTACTATCCAGTTGCGATATCTTATCTTTCAATATTCCATTAATCTGCTCGAGCAGCATTCTTGTTTCTTTATGTATTGCCTCAAGTGAATTTTCCACACCTTTTTCCTGATTAACCATAGCATCACGCATTTCGCCAGTAAATTTTGTCGATGCATCCAAATTTTTCTCCAAGGAAAGGTTCGCGTCTACTTGGGTCATAGTGCATTTATTCTGTTGTTCTTGCAACTCTTCTACCTTCGATTGCATCACAGAAAGTTTTTCTGCCAAGTCACTGAAGTTCTTTACCTTTTCAACTACCTCTTCAAACTCATCTATGATGGTGTCCAGTCTACGTGCATCCATTAGTTGACTCCCCCTATCGCTAGCTTCAATCTGCCAGTGAATTGATCCACTAAAACTGACAGTCCATAATCACTTTTCGCTGCTTCGTATAACTCAATGCTCTTATTCGGGTACTCCCGATACAGTATCTTCATAAATGAATCCTTGGATTGTTCGGGCATATAATCCATCAGTTTTTGAGAATTATACAGTATCGACAGTCGATCCTTTTCTTCAAATTGCTTAATAGACCGTAATGCAAGCTCCAATCTTTGTCTACCATCATCAAGTTCAAACTCACCCAGCAACAGATGTATCAACCCGCTCACATAATTCAGACCACTGTTGTCACGGTATTCTTCAAGGTATCTGCGTTGTTGAGTTTTTAGAGCTTGGACATACTCGAGGCCCACGAAACCTTCGTCTTTACTGATAAGCATCTCGAACCAGTACTTTATTTCGCCTGGTTTTTCTGCGATGTCCCCGAAAGACCTGCCATTGTCTGTTTCATGGCTGAAGTACAGTTCAAATTCTTTTTTCATCGCTTCATTATCGTGGCCATGATCCCTGCAAAGCTCATACACAGTTTTTATGTTTTCTCTTCTCTTATAAGCAATATCATCATACTGCCTTTGCAACATATTTCTAACTAAACCCATGATTCTACTGCAAAAATTAGTAATTTTTCCCTCACAACCCTGCGATATGTAAATTTAAAGACGCAAAATTGATTTA
>JAWSUW010000221.1:0-4052 GCA_033549245.1 Bacillota bacterium
CGGAGTCCCAAGATAAGGATTCCTCATCAATGAGTATTCGCATGAGTTCTGGAATCGCAAGTGAAGGATGCGTGTCATTGATGTGGATGGCTACAAAATCAGCCAGATTTTCAATGGGTTGTTTCATTTTCTTATAAGTTGCTAGAATGCTTTGGATTCCTGCAGACACAAAGAAATATTCCTGCTTCAGTCTGAGCATTTTGCCTTCGTCGATGGAATCATTCGGGTACAGTATTTGAGTGATGATTTCAACAGAGTGTTTTTTTTCAAAGGCGCTGTAGTAATTGCCTTTGGAGAAATGCTCGAAATCAAATATATCTTCGATTTCCTCTGCAGACCATAATCTGAGTGTGTTGACCGTGTTGTTGTCATATCCTAAGATTGGAGTGTCATATGGTACGGCGAGGACTCTGTCGGAATCGACCAATTTGTATTTGATGCGGTCATCTTCCATATAGGATTCAACTCTTCCATTGAAATGAACTTCAACAGCCTTGTTGGGGCGCTTGTATTCCCAGACATTGTTGTTCACCAGCCAGCGGTCTGGATACTCCACTTGATACCCGTTGATGATTTTTTGCTCGAAAAGGCCGTTTTTGTAACGAATTCCGCAGCCATGACCTGGAATGGATAGTGAACTCATGGAGTCCAGGAAACAGTATGCGAGTCTTCCCAGTCCTCCATTGCCAAGTCCTTGATCCATTTCGACCTCAACGAGTTCCTTAAGATCGATATTGAGTTCTTTAAGTGCCTGTTTTGTGACGTCATAGAGCCTGAGATAGTAAAGATTGTTCTCGAGAAATTTACCAGTCAAAAACTCCATTGAAAAGTAATAGACCTGTTTGGTTTGAACTTCTCTATAGGATTTGTTTGTGCCTGCCCACAGCTCTCCGATGTAATCCTTGAGGAGACTCCCCAGCGCATTGTATCTTTCAAGTGCCGTAGTATCTTCAATTTGTCTGGCGGTTGTGGAATTGATTGCTTCCGTGAAATCCATTTTGAATTCCGATACGGATATTTTCATACTTTCACCTCACATATTGGGATCTTCATATAGCTCTTGTCCCATGAGCTTCATATATATTGCCATGTATTCTCTTGATGAAGCTGTCCAGCTGTTGTCGGCTTTCATGGCATGTCTCATTAACATTTTCCAGTTTTCATCGTTTTCGTATGTGCTGAGCGCTTCCTTGATTGTGAATAAAAGTTCATGGGCATTATAGTTAAGGAAGCCAAAACCATTACCTTCACCTGTGAATTTGTTGAATGGTATGACAGTGTCTCTCAGACCACCAATCTGCCTGACTATCGGTATCGTTCCATATCTAAGTGCAATCAGTTGACTGAGCCCACATGGCTCGAACAGCGATGGCATGATGAAGATATCTGCGCCAGCGTAAATGGAATGGGATTCGTATTGGTCGAAATAAATTCGAGCGGCGACTTTATCCGGATAACGGTACTGATAAGTCTTGAATAGATCCTCATATCGGTTTTCTCCAGTTCCAAGCACAACCAATTGAACATTCTCAAGTAAAAGCTCATCCAAAATATGCTCGACAAGATCCATGCCTTTCATGTCCACAAGTCTCGATACAATTGCAAGCATTGGGATTTCTGGATCAACAGGAAGTCCGAATTTGATCTGAAGATGCATTTTGATTTCTTTTTTTCTGCCAATGGATCTGAGATCGAAATTAATTGGAATGTTGACATCTTTTGAAGGTGAGTAAGTTTCATAATCGATACCGTTGACTATACCGGTCAATTTGAAATCATACTTTCTGATGATGCCATCTAAATTTTCTCCAAAATAAGGATATTTGATCTCTTCTGCATAGCTCTTCGAAACTGTAGTCACGTGGTCGCTGAATACAATACCACCTTTTAGCAGATTGATACTGTTATAGAATTTGAGCTGGTCCTCACTGAAGTACTCCTTAGGCAAATCAAGCAAGTCTCCAAGTGTGTATGGATCAAAAATGCCTTGATATCTCAAATTGTGGATGGTAAATACAGTCTTGATATCAGTATAAAACACATCGTGTTTGCGATATTCAGTTAGGAGTACATTAACCGCAGCGGTGTGCCAATCATTGGTATGGATGATGTCAGGCTTTCTATCCATGAATTTCATTGCTGCAAGAACTGCTTTTGAAAAGAATACATAACGTTCAGCGTCATCGCCTTCACCATATAAAGTGTGTCTCTTGAAATAGAATTCATTGTCAATAAAATAATGGTCAACGCCTTCGTGGATCAGATGATAAACACCTACATATTGAGTACGCCAGCCCATATTGACAGAAGTGGCACCAAGGAATTTCATCTCATTTCTGAAAGTATCGCTAATTATACTGTGTAGTGGCACATAAACATCCACGTTAAAGCTTTTTGACTGAAGTGCTTTGGGTAGTGAGCCCGCCACATCTGCGAGCCCACCGGTTTTGGCAAAAGGAGCCGCTTCTGATGCGACGAAAGCTATTTTGATCATTGTTCTCCCTCCCTGGTGATCAGAGATTTCTTACCGCCCATGTATGGACTTGAAGGATCTCCAATAAGTGTGACGCCTTTGTTGACTTTGGTGCGTTTGTCAAGAATGACGTAATTTAAATGAACATTGCTTGCAATATCAGCCTTTTGCATGATGATGCTATTTCGGATGATGCAGCCCTTTTCAATCTTAACGCCACGAAAAATGATGGAGTTCTCGACAAAGCCATCGATTTGACAGCCATTGGCCACAAATGAGTTCTTGATTCTTGCGTTTTCCTTGTAATGAGTCGATGGTTCGTCTTTGACTTTTGTAAGAATATGGCCGTTGTTGTAAAATAGATCATTTGCTACATCGGGCTTTAATATATCCATGTTGGCGTAGAAATAATTTCTGACATTGTTGATGCAAAATACATTTCCCTTGAATTCGTGAGTAGTGACTTTGTACTTGTCGAGATTATTGAAAACAGCTTGCTTGAGATAGTTGGCTGTCCCTTTTTCAATAGCATCATAAAGCATTTCAAAGTAAACGGATTTTTTTATGAAGTACATTTCCATGGAAAGATTGAAATCATCTTCCATACCGAGATTTGTACCGATGCTTTCAAATTGCCCATGCCCATCAAAATGAATCTTGTCACAACCAAGATAGGCATTTTTTTTGTCTCTAACTTTTTTGTAGATCAGGGAAATATCTGCTCCAGATTCCACAAATTCCTTAAAAGCTGTGTTGTAGTCAATATTTGCCAGCATATAACTTTTTGCGAAAAGGACATATTCCTGTTTGGAGTAATTTAAAAACGTATTGTTCTGATAGAACAGGTCCAAGTCGCCAACTTTTTGATTGATGGCATTGTAATCATAGGTTGGTGTGAAGAGAAAAAGACCATTGATTTTTCTATCTAAATCCCATGACTGTCCCGATCCAAGGTGATCCATGACCGAACGGACTTTATTGCCCGTAAAGACTCCGATTCCTGTGATGCCACTATTGACCATATTGGATAAAATAAAATCTATAACTCTATAACGACCTGCAAAAGGCAACATTGCAGTAGGTCTTTTTTGAGTGAGTACACCTAAATTCGAGTCGCTTTCACTTAAGTTTATTATGCCTAAACAATTCTTCATACTGCACCCCCTTTTATGATTCTACTATATCAGTGCTACTGACCAGATAAATCTCATCGGAATCTTTTGAACCAATGACAGTGCCTGATTTGATAACGACATTTTCCATGATTACCGCATTGTTGATTTCAGCACCCTCTTCTACAATTACTCCTGAAAGCAGAACGCTGTTTGAAACTTTGGCTTTCTTACCGATTTTGATTTCACTGAAAAGCACTGAATTTTCAAGAGTGCCTTCAATAAAGCAGCCCTCGTTGACCAGACATTTACTGACTGAGGCTTCAGCTGATACATAGTGGGGTGGGAGGTGTCTATTCTTGGTGAAAATCTTCCAGCTGCGGTCATAAAGATCCAGAGTGTTGTCATCTGAGAGTAAATCCATGTTAGCTTCCCAATAACTCTTGATTGTACCGACATCTTTCCAG
>JAWSUW010000222.1:0-4045 GCA_033549245.1 Bacillota bacterium
CTTTGCTTCAAAAATTCGTTAAAAGGGTCAATTTTTGATATGGCTAAATCAATATGTGGATTCGTACCTTTTGCATAAGCTCCAATATTGATCAAATCTTCTGAATTTCTATAGGTTGCAAGAATTTCCTTGAATCGCATCGCAGCAAGCAAATGTTCCTCATCTACTATGTTAGGCATAACCCTGCTGATACTGTCAAGGACATCGATTGCTGGATAATGTCCAAGTGAAGCCAATTTCCTCGATAACATGATATGACCGTCGAGTATTCCTCTGACTGCATCCGAAATCGGTTCATTGAAATCGTCACCGTCCACTAGAACGGTATAAAGACCGGTGATAGAACCAACTGCTGAATTACCGGCTCGTTCCAGTAGCCTCGGCAATATGGCAAACACAGAGGGCGTGTATCCTCTTGTTACCGGAGGCTCTCCAATAGCAAGACCGATTTCTCTCTGTGCCATTGAAAATCTTGTTACTGAATCCATCATCAATATGACATTCTTACCATGATCTCTGAAATATTCTGCAATGGATGTGGCTATGAGTGCTGCCTTTACCCTTACAAGCGCGGGTTTATCAGATGTTGCAACAACTACAACAGACCTTTTGAGTCCTTCTTCACCAAGATCATTTTCAATAAATTCCCTGACCTCACGGCCCCGCTCTCCAACTAGAGCTATGACGTTGACATCGGCTTTTGTATATTTGGCGATCATTCCAAGAAGGGTACTCTTTCCAACTCCTGATCCTGCGAATATACCAACACGCTGGCCTTGTCCACAAGTGATCAATGTATCGATTGCTTTGATCCCAAGAGGCATTGGTTCGGTAATCCTATCCCTAAAAAGCGGATTTGGAGGATCGTTATTGGCTGGATATTTTTTGTCCGGTATGGGTTTTGGGAGTTCATCGATTGGATTACCGAGACCATCGAGTATTCGTCCAAGCAAAGCTTCAGAAACATCTACTTGAAGTGCATGGCCACTTGCGACCACTCTACTTCCTGGGCCGATACCTGACATGTCACCAAGTGGCATCAGTAAAACTTTATCGTTGTTGAAGCCGACCACTTCCCCTTTGAGCGGAGTACTGCTCTTGATTGGGTAAATATCGCAAACTTCCCCGATTTCAACAGCAGGACCAATGGATTCAATCATCAACCCGATTATTTTCGAGACACGCCCGCTATATTTCATGAAGTTGTTATCACGAAGTGCCATTTTGTATTTATCGAGTTCGATTATCATAATCAATCACCCTTCAGCATATCTTCAAACAAGGTCTTGAGTTCCTCGAATTGTGTCCAGACACTGCTGTCTACACTTCCAGAATCGGCATCTATGATGCATGACCCATTTGCGAGTGTAACATCCCTTTTGATTTCGATGTCGTCGATTTTGTCACTCATAGCAAGTACAATGGGTTTCACAGCAAGTGCATGGTTGTAATCGTCCGTGGAAACACGAATAGACATATGCTCTGTTTTGGAAACTCTTTGAATGCCCATTCTAATCAAAGATTCAACCAGAGATACATCTGTCTCAACATGATGATTCAATATTTTTTCTATGGATTCCAAAACAAGTTCAATAGCATCCTTTTCCACTGTCAAAAGTAATTCTGCGCGTTCATTGATCCAAGCTTGTTTAATGTCCACAGCTTGCTTCAAGATTTCAGCAGCTTCTTTTTGACTGGCGTTTATACCGTTTTCATATCCGTCTTTGTAGCCTTCTTCTCTTGCGCTTTCCATTATACCCTTGGCTTGGTCATAAGCATCCGAAATAATGGATTCGCTGCTGTTTGCTGCGTTTCTTAATTTTTCGTCCGCTTCGTAATCAGCATTTTCTAGAATACTGAGTGCTTCAATTTTTGCGTCCTCAATTATTTGATTGGCTGTCTCGGTGGGACTAAGTCCCTCCTTGACAGCCAATTCCATGTTTTCTGTAATAGGATGTTCACTTTTGGTTTTGAGAACGAATGCCTTGTCATCGAGAACCACTCGAGAAGATTTAAAAATCTTAGACAATGAGCTCATCTCCTCCGCCTCTGGCTATGATTATTTCGTTTGCTTCTTCAAGCTTTCTGATGATATTAACAATTTTCTGTTGTGCTTCTTCAACATCACGCAACCTTACAGGTCCCATGAAATCCATGTCTTCTCTTAGCATTTCCGCCATACGTTTGGACATGTTTGCGAAAATCATTTCCTTCACTTCGTCAGTAGCACCTTTGAGTGCAACAGCAAGATCTGTATTGTCAACTTCTCTGATGAATCTTTGAATACCAACACTGTCAAGATTGACAATATCTTCAAATACAAACATCTTCTTACGAATCTCTTCAACAAGCTCCGCATTTTGAATTTCAAGTGTTTCAAGAATATATTTTTCAGTCCCTCTGTCAACAGAGTTGAGTATGTCAACAATACACTGAATACCACCCGTTGCAGAGTAATCCTGAGTGACCATGGATGAAAGTTTTCTTTCTAGAACAAGTTCCACCTCTTTAATGATTTCAGGCGATGTACTCTCCATTGTGGCGATCCGCTGCGCTACATCGGCTTGTTTTTCCTGTGGCAAGGCTGATAACACCTGGGCCGCCTGATTGGAATTCAAATAAGATAAAATCAATGCCAACGTTTGGGGATGCTCATTCTGAATAAAGTTGAGCAATTGAGTCGCATCTGTCTTTCTAACAAAGTCGAATGGTTTGACTTGTAGGGACGACGTCAATTTATTGATGATTTCAAGAGCCTTTTGTGAGCCCATTGCTTTTTCAAGAACTTCTTTGGCGTAATTGATTCCACCTTCAGAAATAAATTCCTGAGCAAGACAAACCTGATAAAATTCTTCAAGGACTGTCTCCCTGTCCTCAGGAGATATTCTACTGACATTTGCTATTTCGAGTGTCAATTCCTCGATCTCATCATCATGCATGTGACTGAAAAGTTTGGCAGATCTTTCAGGACCAAGCGCGATGAGGAGAATTGCGGCTTTTGTTTTACCGGACATTTTTCCTTTTTTAATTGCCATTACGCCTCCTAAAGATCATTTAACCAAGCACGCAACAATGTCGCAGCTGCTTCTGGATTATTGTCGACAAACTTTTCAATATGGTATTTAGGGCTGCCTTTGTCTTCATGAAGTCCATCAATCTCTTCAAGACCAACTTTCTCTTCAACTTCTTTCTGACGTTGTAATTCAAGTGCCTCAGCCTCAGCTTTTGCTTTTCTTCTTCTGAGAATCAAGATTACACCAACAACAGCAACGAGTGTGACCAGTACTATCACAACCACTGCCCAAACTGGAATACCAAACACAAGTCCCTCTGTGGGCGCACTAGTGTATACATCATACATTTCCATTGGATCAGGAAACTCCTGAACCATAACTCGGATATTCTGGCGATCGGTTCCAGCTGACATAGCAATCAGATCAACGAGTTCATTCTGATGTTCAGCAGTCATTTGACCATCTACGAGTGCATTCGAATTTAGGAGCACACCGATTGAAAGTGCTTGAATATCACCTTGGGAAGTGATGATTTCCCTATAAATCTCATTGAGTTCATAGTTTAAGGTCTCACTGGCTTTTTCATAGGATGATGCGCCTTCATCACCTTCGGTGTATGCTGTTGCATCGCCTGCATTGGCATCTGTTCCTGGGACACCGACAGCACCTGTGCTGTTGATGACGTTTTCAGTGATTGTTGTGGCGCTTCTCACCATACCAGATATCTCACCCTCAATAGGTGGACTAAATATTCTTTGGGTTTCCGACTCTTGATTGAAATCGAGAACAACACTTGGTTTAACTTCCACATTACCTGAACCATAAAGTTTTTCGAGAAAACTGGTCAGATCATATTGCATCTGGCTTTGGACTTTATATTGAAGGTCATACTGTGAACTGACGTTAAAGCCATTTGTTTGGTTGGGATTGTTGAGTTGAATTCCCGAAGTATCAAGTACCGCAACATTTTCTGGTGATAAATCTTTGACAGAACTTACAATTAAATTGACGATACCACTGACCTGCTCCTC
>JAWSUW010000223.1:0-4038 GCA_033549245.1 Bacillota bacterium
TTGTGGTGAACTAATTATATTACAGGTTGGCACACTGTGGATTTTTTTATTGTTTCAATTTCATTTTACAATCAAGCGCCTAAAAGAAGACATTATAAGAGAAGATTGACTTATAGAGGGTTCCTATCGAATTATGATACAGTCCTAAAAAAAGAGGGGTGGATTCATTTTAAAACAGACAACAGAAGTCTGTTCGAGTTTTCACTCAACGAATTTGCCGAACTGGACCTGATTATGAGAAACATTTCTCTCGATCTTCATAAGCAGGATGAACTGGATAATGTCATGACTGAGTATGAAGAGAAATTTTCATCACAAGGATATCCTATCTTCAGAGTTGAGGTTAGGTTTAGGTAACCGTTAAGTGAGGTGTTTCATGGAAAAGCTCTTGAAAAAGACTCTTTACGTTATAATAGCTTTATTTGTGGGCTTGTTTTTCATGCTTTACACTTTTGGCGCATTTAGTGAAGTTCACTTTGATTCGCCAATTTTGAACACATTTTTTTCGATTTTACCAGTATTGGTTCGTATCAACGTGTTGTGGATTGGGCTTGTCATTTTTCTTGAGAATGATAACCCTTCAAGAACACTTGCATGGTTGATTGTCTTGATTGTGTTACCACTCCTTGGTTTCTTTTTTTATATATTATTTGGAAGAAGCTACAGAAAACGGACAAAAGCCAAATACAAGTATCTCAACGATTCCAATAGAATGGCAAAGGCTGCGGAAATTCAGATTGGTTTGTTGGATTATATGACACTTCCAAACAGTGAGAATCCATCCAACAAAAGACTGATGCAACTATTGCTCAAAAATGCCAAAGCTCCATTTTCGATGAGCAACGAAGTGACAGTACTGACGAACGGTCTCAGCAAATTCAATCGGATGATGGAATCCATCAGATTTGCAAAATCACATATCCATCTTGAATATTTCATCATAAAAGATGATCAGATCGGGAATGAACTTAAAACTTTGCTGATTGAAAAAGCCAAAGAGGGCATAAAAGTGCGGGTCATCTATGATGATGTCGGGTCATGGCAACTCGGAAAATCCTATTTGAAAGGATTGAGGGATGAAGGGGTAGAGATTTTGCCATTTTTCAAAGTGGCGTTGCCACTCTTTTCGCGTGATCTGAATTATAGAAATCATAGAAAAATCGCCGTCATAGATGGAGTTGTAGGATTTGTGGGTGGACTTAATATCGGTGATGAATACCTTGGACAATCCGATAAGTTTTCGTTTTGGAGAGACACTCATTTGGAAATCAAAGGTGAAGCGGTTTATGCGCTTCAAACCATATTTCTGAACGATTGGAACTTTGTGTCTAATCAAACTGTGGAAGGAGCCGAGTATTTTCCTGAGAATATCGTTGACAACCAGTCGTTGGTTCAAATAGCCGCTTCTGGCCCCGATTCTGAATGGAAATGTATATTACAGGCTTTTTATAAGATGATTGCGAGTGCAGAAGATAAGATTTGGATCACAACCCCTTATCTGGTTCCCGAGGAAAGTTTGATGATGGGATTGAAGACAGCTGCGCTCAGTGGTATTGATGTGAAAATCATCATACCCTCACAACCGGATCACTTTTTTGTGTACTGGGCTTCACAATCCAACATACAGAAACTTTTAGAGGCTGGAGTCAAGATTTATCAATATAAAAATGGATTCATCCACTCAAAAATAATGATTGTGGACAGGTTGTCAGCTACTGTTGGGACCGCAAATCTTGATATTCGCTCTATGGAAATCAATTTCGAGGTCAACGCATTTTTATATGATCAAGATGTCATCATAAGACTTGAGGAGGATTTCCTCAAAGATTTGGAAGATAGCAATGAATTTGTTCTTGAGAATTTCAAAAAAAGAAAATTAAGACGAAAACTTCTGGAAGCTTTGGGCCGTTTGGTTTCACCATTACAATAACAAGGAGGATCATTTGATATATTTTATTTCGATAGCGGCTTTGATCGCTGCAGACCAGTGGTCAAAATATTGGGCGATCGGTGCTTTGATGAATCAGCCATCAAGCGAGTTCATCAAAGGGTTTTTAGGGTTTAGATACACTGAGAATACAGGAGCTGCTTTTAGCATACTGAAAGATCAGCAACTATTATTGATTTTATTGACATTTTTAATATTGGCGGGCATGACGGGCTATTTGATCAAAGCCATAAAAACCGATGCGCCAGTTGCGGTTAAAGTTGCTTTTGTACTTGTCATTGCTGGCGCGATAGGCAATTTCATTGACAGGGTGAGGCTTAATTTCGTTGTGGATTTCCTTGAATTCAAGTTCATTGATTTTCCTATCTTCAATGTTGCGGATGTCTGTGTCGTTGCAGGTGTAATTTTGCTCGCTTTTTCAACTATATTCTTGAAATACGATTTTTAGAAAGGGGAGGGACTATGAATCATTTAAAAATTGAAAGACGTGGCGCAGTTGGGATCGTTACGTTCAGTAGACCGGAAGCGCTCAATGCACTCAGTATGGAGACGCTTTTGGAACTCGATAGTTTAATCGATGAGATTGCTGTCGACAAGTCACTTCGAGTTGTGATTTTTACAGGAGAAGGGAAAGCATTTATCGCTGGAGCGGACATAAAGGAAATGTCTGTGCTCAGTGCAGAGCAAGGTAGAGCCTTTGGTGTTCTTGGTCAAAAAATATTCTACAAATTGGAAAGACTTGATCAAGTGACTATCGCAGCAATCAACGGTTTCGCACTTGGTGGTGGGTGTGAACTCGCACTTGCATGCGATTTGAGATATGCTGGAATCAAAGCCAAAATGGGACAACCAGAAGTGACACTTGGAATCACCCCTGGTTTCTCCGGTTCACAAAGACTTCCAAAACTGATTGGGATTTCCCGTGCAAAAGAGTTGATTTTCACAGGAAAGATGATTGGCGCTGTTGAAGCAGAGCAAATTGGATTGGTAGGTAAAGTTGTTGATGGGGATGTTCTTGATTACGCGTTGGAGGTTGCATCGACAATAGAATCGAATGCGCCACTGGCTGTAAAGTACAGCAAGAAAGCAATCGATTCGGGCTACGGACAAACTGTGAATGAAGGCAATGTGCTTGAGGCTGGATTTTTTGGACTTTGTTTTGCATCAAGTGATCAAAAGGAAGGCATGACAGCTTTTATTAACAAGCAAAAACCAAAATTTAGAGGGATTTAATAGGAGGACACGATGAAAATAGGCGTACTTGGCGCAGGGACAATGGGTTCAGGAATTGTTCAGACACTCGCACAAAATGGATTTGAAGTTGTAATGAGAGATATAGACAGTGCTATGCTTGAAAAGGGCAAATCAGGTATTGAAAAAGCTTTTCAAAAGTTGGTCTCAAAAGAGAAAATGACAATGGAGCAGATGGATAACGCTATGGGTAGAATAACAACTGCGGTTGAACTCGAAGCCATCAAAGATTGTGCACTGATCATTGAAGCAGCAACAGAAAACATGGGACTGAAGAAGAAAATCTTTAAGGAACTCGATGAATTTGTCAATCCTGAAGCAATTTTAGCGACAAACACATCATCTCTTTCAATAACTGAGATCGCCGCTGCCACAAATAGACCAGAGCTCGTGATTGGAATGCACTTTTTCAATCCTGTGCCTGTGATGAAACTTGTTGAGGTCATCAAAGGAATTGCAACATCTGAAGAAACTACAGAAATGGTTCTGGATATGTCCCGAAAATTGGGAAAAGAGCCAGTCAAAGTGGAAGAAGCTCCGGGATTTGTCGTCAATAGAATATTGATACCGATGATCAATGAAGCTATAGGTATATACGCGGAAGGCGTTGCAAGTGCAGAGGATATTGATAAAGCGATGATGCTTGGTGCGAATCATCCCATTGGACCACTCGCTCTGGCTGACTTGATTGGAAATGATGTCAACCTTGCCATTATGGAAGTGCTTTATGCTGAATTCGGTGATTCCAAATACAGAGCACACCCACTATTAAGAAAAATGGTAAGAGCTGGACTGCTTGGCAGAAAATCAGGAAAAGGGTTTTACGACTATAAAAAGTA
>JAWSUW010000224.1:0-4022 GCA_033549245.1 Bacillota bacterium
GGTCAGTAATAATCTAAATTTACTTGAGGTATTTTTCTTTGTCAATCGCTTGACCTATTTAAATTATACAGGAAGCTTTCAATCGTTTATATGAAAATTATAACACAAAAAAGCTGCCCATAAGGACAGCTTTTCAAAAGTTTAATAGTCGTATGAAACGCTTACATTTGCAGTGATTGTGATTTCTCCTGATTCGATTGGTGTTGCCATATCAGCAGCCATCGCTTTCTCTGCGCCGTATCCGTAAATGATTGGTGTGCTATTTCCGGATTCTACAACTGACTTTGGAATACCAGGGGTCTTATCAAAAGTGCCCATGATTGCAGTTGCCTTTGATTTCGCACTTGCCATTGCAAGTTTTAGAGCCTCTTGATAGTACTCTGAATCATCCTCTATTGAGAACCTGATGCTGTTGACTGTATTGGCTCCAGCTACTGTAGCAAGATCGATGATCTTTCCTACTGAATCCACATCTTTAATTTTGACTCTTACAATATTGTTGGCCACATAGTAAGGATCTTTTTGTGAACCATCAGGTTGATAGTCATAAGTTTGGTATAAACTGTAACCTGTTGTTTGAATATCCTTTTCATCAATTCCAGCTTTTTTTATGGCTTCAACAACTGCGCTCATAGATTTAGCGTTATTTTGCTGAGCTACTGTGGCATCCTCATCTTTGGTTTGTACTCCAAGTTCAATATGAGCCACATCTGGTGTCACTACAATTTTTCCTTCTCCACTCACAGTGACCAATCTGCCATCTGCATCCGGTTCAACTGCTTCGGAAACCGTTGCAGGATTGTAAAATGTTGCCGCTGTAAGAATTGCGATGGTCATCGCCATCATGCCTAATCCTACTAATAATTTGCTTTTCATGATTTCCTCCTTTTTCTTGTATAGATGATTTTAGCGAAAACCGCTAATAATCCCAATAGTGCAAGAATTGGTGATTTTGAGATCACCCAAATGAATCCTTGCTCGATTGATAATTTGATTGAATTAATTGTACCTATAAAGCCTTCTTTGGCTTTTCCAAATAAAGTGTCATCGATTGGTTCAATGATTGGTTTGAGACTTTTGACTTCGTTGAGTTCCACAGTAATAGTAGTCATGTCAGCAAGCGCTTCCCAGTCTTTCAACTGTCGTTCGTAAGAATTGATTTGTCCACGGATTCTTGTCAGTTCATTTTCAATGGCAAGTATATCTTTGATTTCAACTGCGTCCGCCATGATTTCTCTAAGTCTTGTTTCAGTGACTTTCAAGTTCTCAACTTCCGATGCTGTGTCTCTATAATTTTTTGTCACATCATAGGCATTGGCTGAATCATATGTGACATTGCCAAGCGATTTGATCTGATTGATCATAGACTCATATCCTGTAGCTGGAACTCTGAGTGTCAAGTAACCGTATTTGAGGTTTTCACGATCAGTATAGTTGGTCTTATAAGAAGTGGCTTCATTTTCAATGTATCCGCCTGCTGCATTGACCCAATTTGTGATTTTTAGATAAACTTCATCATATTTTTCTATATCCATTCTTAGATTTGCAGTTTGAATGATGAGACGGTCTTCTCTATAACCATCAGTAGGTTCTGTCGGTTCAACAGGTGCAGGTTCTTCATTGTATCCTGTAAGAGCGTTGGATGTTGTAAATTCGACTTTGGCCATTTCAGGTTCCATAGCTGGTGCTTCAGCAGCTACTGATTCGTTGAATGATGTCGTAAGCATATCTCCATCTGAACCACGACCGAATTCCTCACTTGCTGCTGTATCCATCATTGCTGATTCGTATTTAGGCTGGAAAAGTATATTTTTGCCTATAACAACAACCATCAACAGAACTGCTGCAGTCGCCACATAGCCGTAATATCTTTTCTTGATATGGATGCTTTTGATTTTGCTCATGATGGTGGATCCAGCTTTTACTGGTTCACTATCACGCTTCACGTGGATTAATTTTTCGTGCAATTCTTCTTCGAAACCTATTGGTAATGCCTTCAACTCCATCTCTCCCAGCATTTGAACAACATATTTGAGTTCTTCAAATTCAACTGTACAGGCTTCGCAGGAGTCTATATGTTGATCCAATTTGGAACGCTCATGTTCGTTGATGTCGCCATCAATTGCTGCGTTCATTAATATTCTTGCTTGTTCACAGTTCATAAACGTCCTCCTTTCATTGCTCGGCCAGCTGAATTTTTAAAATTGACTTGAGTGAGGTTCTACTACGATTTAATCTGGATCTCACCGTACCGATAGGTATTTGTAAAATCTCACCAATTTCTTCATAAGAGTACCCCATTAAATCTTTGAGTATGACCACCGATTTATTGTCATCTGAAAGCTTGTTAAGCGCATCGTTCAAGGTGGCTTTTAGTTCGACCTGTTCGTAAATCAAGATCGGATTTGCCTTATCATCACTTATAATATCTTGTAAAGAGGCATTATCCGCTATAGCTTCATCGAGTGATAGAACCTGTTCTTTTCTTTTTCTTAGTTCATCTTTACATGTGTTGATGACTATCCTATAGAGCCAAGTTGAAAACCCGGACTCCATTTTGAAATGTCCTATTGCCTTATATGCTTTGATTAATGCTTCTTGCGACATATCTTTTGCATCTTCTTCATTCCCCATCATTCGATATGCTATGTTATAAACATACCGATTGTACTGTACAATGAGTTTTTCGAAGCTGGAAACATCGCCTTGAATACTTTTTTCTATGAGCGTAGATTCCATTTTTTCACTCCTCTCATGAAAGGCTATAGTTATTAGACGGTACACCTTTCAATTTAGTTCCATTATAACAAAAAAAAATGAGCTGAAACAAAAGTTTCAGCTCGATAATATATTAAATAGGAATCGCCTTGTTTAAACTGTAAGGATGAAAGAGTGACGAAATTATGTTGAACTCTTGATCGATTACAAGTGTGGCCTGATGTAAAAAGTCTTTTTTGATGTAGTAGCGGAGATCAACGATTCTAAGTGTGATCTGACCTTCCACTTCGCTTGGAATTACTTTTACATGCAGGTTGGGAGAAAAGTTTGAGAACTTCTCACCAATAAGTGTTGTCCTGAAAAAGCTCATATAGATGGAATCATTGATTTCAAATGTATTATTCACACGAATGACAGGGCATCTAGATACAAGTGAACACCATGAATTGTACTGTCCAACATAGTCGTGAGTATCAGTGTGAGCCACAAAATCCCATTTATAAAATGCTTTTAGTGCAGGAATGACGTGTATTTCTACATGTTCATGACTCAACTCAAAGTGTTTTATTAATTGCTTTTCGGCAACTCTTTTCATCGCATATCTCAAATAAAGATATGCTCCCACCAACACAATAGATCCAGCATAGTCGATAATAGTGTTGGCTCTGTTGAGAATAAGGTGGAATCCAACAAGTGTTATGACGGGATCATATAAGGTTAAAATACTTAACTTAAGTTTCCTTTTAAATAGTTTTGCACCATATGAATTCATGATATCAAGTCCTGTATGTGAAAGTGCCCCTAAAAAGGTCCAAAGTAAAATCAGTATAAAACTGAATTCATGAAAAGGCAAAATTGAAAGAGTAGTTGCAATAACAACGCTAAATCCTATAAGATAAGGCAAAGTATGTGTGGCACCTCTATGATGTTCAAGATATTTTGCATCATCCTTAAAAAGTTTTACTACAAAATCCAAATCCGGAGACATAGCGCCTAGCATAGCGCCTATAGCTAAAGGATTGTCGAGGGCAACAGGATTTCCAGAAAAAGCTGAAATAGCTGCGCCTACCAAACCATGAGTCAATGGGTCCATTAAGTTGTCCTTTCTTTATACGTTATGTTAACCAGTTTAACACATATGCTCATCAACTTCAACCATTGTTACAATAAATTGAATATTCAAAATTATATTTCTTTTCCTATAAATATTTTTTTTGAAAAAATTCTCTGTCAATCACTTTTGAAAATGTCCCGAAAAAATCAAATCATTAGCACCCGCATAAAGCAGGTGCTTTTTTAGATGA
>JAWSUW010000225.1:0-3998 GCA_033549245.1 Bacillota bacterium
TGTGGTGAACTAATTATATTACAGGTTGGCACACTGTGGATTTTTTTATTGTTTCAATTTCATTTTACAATCAAGCATAAAAAATAAATATGTTATTTAGTGTTTAGACTGGTTTGAGAATAATTTATCAGGGTAAATAATTAATTGGATGTTTTGATCCCGCGAAGCTAATTGGACGCCTTATTCGCGGAGGAACAAGTGGCGTAACCGACCTTTATGGTCGGTTTTTTACGTTTGGTGGAGGTATTATGAGAGAAAAAAGAATGAGAAGGGTTTTGGTTTGGTTTTTGTTGCTGGCACTCGTATTGGGACAGGGAAATATGGCTTTTGCTGCAAAGCCTGTTAGGCCAACTCCAGAGCCATCAAGTACTTTGGATATTACAACCGGTGATTTAACTCTGACTGTGCAAGAAGATCAGGTGATTAATTTTACTGTTAATGCATCTACAAAGGAAGAATATGCCATAATATGGGGAACGACAACTTCTGATTATGGATTATTGAGCTTGACAGGCAAAACATCACCAATAGCAAAACCTGGTAAAAAAGTCACCGCATATTTACAAGATGCCACTTTTTTGTTTGAACCTTCTGATGTGGATAGTGATCAAACTACAGTTTTCACTATCACTGCAGTAAAACCAAATGATTCGATCAATAAAGATCAAATTAAAGTTACAATCATTGTGACACCGGTTGAGATTCAAATGAATACTCCTCCTGTTGCTGTTGATGATCAAGCAGAAGGTGTTAAAGGTGAATTATTATTGATTGAGCCCCTACTCAATGATTTTGACAAAGATGGAGACACGATCACATTAGTTTCAGCAGAACTTGTTGAGGGTTCATTGACTGAAGGAATTAATATTGAAGGGAAGAACATCGAAATAACACCTGACAAACCAGGGGTGATAATACTTCACTATGTGATTAGTGATGGAAAAACCACTTCACAAGGAACCATAACAATAATTGTTGCATTCGTCTATTTGGCACTGGGAGATTCTATTCCGGCTGGAGTAAGTTATGAATATAATCGAACTGGAGGTATTATAGAATCATACACTGATAAAATGTATATTAGTTTAGGAAATCAATATACAAATGTTGTTTATCATGATAAGACGATTTCAGGAATGAATATTTATTTGGAGATAGATAGAAACCCTACAAACGAGTTAACTCTCTACGATCAAGTTATGAATGATGAAGTTACCCAAAATTACATTAATTCAGCCGACCTGATTACATTATGTATCGGAGCAAATGATATTATGGATGCGGCTAGAAGAGAAATTGTCGACTTATTGCTATTTAAATTTACTTATATCGATTTCTATGATATCAATTGGGATACAGCTGATAATGGGAGAGCAACTTTTGAAAAATATTGGCCGCTTATCATAGACAAAATCAAATCTATTAATCCAGATGTTAAGTTGATGGTGATGACCATATATAATCCTTATAACCTTCATGATAATGGTACCTATAATGTCGGAGATGGTCAAGATCCCGCTTTAAGAATTCATGATCAAGTGGATTTTTATCTTTCGGGGACATCTGAGACATCCAGAGGCATCAATACCATTATTAGGGACTATGAGTTTGATAATAACTATATTATGAATTATAAAGTGGTGGACGTGTATTCATATTTTGAAGATTATTATGAAGATGCAAAAGGAGCTGTAACAGGGTTTTATGGTTTGCCACCAATTCTTCAATGGTATCCGATCAACGATCCTCATCCAGATATGACCGGACAAAACGAAATCTATAATTTGCATTTTAAGGCATACCAACTGATGAATTAAATCCAGTACAATTAACGAAAAAAAAGAGATGTTCAAGTTTTCTTGAGAACATCTCTTTTTTTTCATTTTCTATTAGGCAATTTTCTTTCATTTATACTATTTGGATTAACCATTAATCGACCTTCATAATCGGTCAGCCATTTTAATTCAGAATTAACTTTCATTGTATACCTCCATATTGAACATGATACCGTTTTGTTATCCCTTACATCTATAGAACGTTTGAGAGGATGAAAGTGTCCAAAAAAAAACAAAATTTTTTTTAGAAATGTAACACAAACATTGAGATAACGGTTATTATAGAATAAGGAGGAACCTTGAAATGATAGACAGATGGATTGAAAAATTCGGTAAAAGAAAGCTGTTCTTCATGTTGCTTACTTCAATTCTGATTATCGGAATTGTCATTGCAGGTGCAAAGGAATATTATTCCATGCGCTTTAAAATAGGTGATCAAGGATTTATATATGATAGGACTGAAAATCGTAAAACCTATTTTGTTGATGATGAGGGTCAATCATTGATTGCTTTTGCAGATGGTTATGGTACTTTTATCACTTCAAATCATCAAGATGTGATCATCCAGTATAAGAACCAGACCATAAAAAAAACTATCGATCATGACTCAGAAAAGCCAATCAAGATTTATCTTGATGAAGAGCTGATTCATGAGGGCGAGTGGAATGATGACGAAACCTCATATTATAGGGCATTGATGACGAAAGTGATTGACAAGAGTATCTATTTCCAGAATGGACTGTTGACTTACAAAATTTTCATATTCATCATATTTGGTCTGATCATATCGGTTTCAATTGTGTATCCTGAAGCAATATGGTTGTTTCAATACATGCTGGTTGTCAAGAGTGGAGAGCCAACTGAATTTTATATTCTGACTCTTAGAATTACCGGAGTTGTACTCAGTTTTCTTTTGATCAGGATAGCATTTTTATGAATTGGACAAGCAATAGCTTATCTAATAAAATGGGGGGTATCAATAACATAAGAAAATAATGGGAGGTTACTATGCGTAATTTATTTCAAATTTCAAATCAAAGAGAAATTGAAAAAATGAAATCAGATTTTCATAAGAAGATTTGTTTGGCTTTTTTAGTAGGAACTGTTATCGCCTTGGCGTTCGGTTTATTGTTTGCACCTAAATCAGGGAAGGATTTGAGAGAACAGGTAAAGAAAATATGTAAAAATTATAGAAAGAAAGTGGATAGTGAGCTATACGTCGGGAATGTTAATTCAGATGTTTTTCACTTGAGCTCATGTGTTCATCTGCCTAATTCAGATAACAGAATCGTTTACAGAAACCGTGATGAAGCAATTGCATCCGGCAAGAACCCTTGCCATAGTTGTAATCCATAATATTTAAATCGGAGGAGTTAGAAATGAAACCAGTAGTCCTTTATACAACAAAATTTTGTCCATACTGCCATAGAGCACTCAAAAAACTAGATCAAAAGGGTGTGGAATATACCAATATCAACGTCTCAAAAAATAGAGAAGAATTTGATGTAATCATGAAAGAAACAGGCTGGGATTCAGTTCCCCAAATTTTCATTGATGGTGTTTTCATTGGTGGTTGCGATGATTTGTATGCACTTGATGACCAAGGCAAACTTGATGAACTATTGGGGGTGGGATAGTGAATAATGACATTAGAGTCGTTCACTTTTACCACAGTGGTGTAATGGTCGAGACAAAAAACAGTCAATTATACTTTGATGTGATCAGTGATCAACGATCTTTTGTGGATGTAAACAAAAAACAATTTTATTTTGTCTCTCATGCGCACAATGATCATTATGACCCCAAAGTGTTTCAGGTATCTAGTCACAATACATTTCTTATCTTTTCAGACGATATTGATGACCACCCGGAAGGACATGTTGTTACAAGGGTAGAGCCCAACAAGATTTATGAGCTTGATAATATCTCCATTAAAACATTCGATTCTACAGATTCTGGAGTCGCTTTTTTGGTTGCAATCGATGGCACGAATATCTTTCATTCGGGCGACCTTAATTGGTGGCACTGGGAGAATCGTCCTGCTGATGAGCAAAGAAATGAGGAAATGGCATACAAAGCCATCGTATCCAATCTCGATGGAGAAAAAATTGATATCGCATTTGTGCCTATAGATCCGAGACTAAAATCCGCAGCTTCCCTTGC
>JAWSUW010000226.1:0-3956 GCA_033549245.1 Bacillota bacterium
AAAAAGGGCTTTAATTCAGTATTATCAATGCTTTCAACGTATTTTATCTCAAATAAATGTTGTTCAGTATGTGTTTGATTTAGTGACTTTTTGCAGTAGAATCAATTATTTATATGGGAAGCTTAAACTAGATTCTTTTGAAAAGTATATATCATTTGTTTATCCATATATCCTTGAGAAAACAACTTATCTATACTCGGAAAAAGATTTTGATAATTATGTATTTGAAAATGCTGCTTCAGTTGTCAGGGAAACGGAAATAAGCGATACTGGTGCAGGAAGAGATATAGTTGAATTAAAATATAAGTCCTTGGAAGATCCAGATAACAAGGTATTTAAGCTTCTGAGAGATGCGCCCTTGGATGATGTATACATTTTGAATGGGAAACAGCTTTCTTTTTACAGCAAAAATATTAAAAGAATAGGAGATCAACTTACAGCAACAAAGCTATTAACTAATATATGGACGGACATATCTTGGGAAGGCATTGCAAAAGAAGGTGGTGTAAATTTTAAGAAAGGTAAAAAACCGGAACAGCTCATTAGAAGAATAATTGATTTAGCAACAAAAAAAGATGACTGGGTGTTGGATTCATTTCTAGGATCTGGAACAACTACAGCTGTATCACATAAAATGGGTAGAAGATGGATTGGCATTGAAATGGCGGATCATTGTTATTCACATTGTCTAAAAAGAATGGTAAATATTGTTGAGGGAAGTGATCAAAACGGTGTCTCTAAGATAGAGAACTGGCAAGGTGGCGGTGGGTTTAAGTTTTACGAATTAGCGGATGCATTGTTAACCAGAAATGAAAAACTGCCGGTTTATTCAATCAATCCATCCTATACATTTGATATGCTTGCTGAAGCTCTCTGCAAAATTGAAGGATTCTCTTATCAACCAAAAGGAAAGTATCAGGGACAATCTTCAGAAAACAGATTTATTCATATAACGATGGAGTTTGTGAATAACAAATACATCTACTCGCTTATGACTGAGCTGGCTGAAAATCAGTCGCTTTTAATCTATTGTACAAGAATGCAGTCTGCCATCACTTTGCCGGAAAAAGTGGAAATAAAAAACATTCCCCGTGATCTGCTTAAAAAGTATGATTTTGAAAGTGAGGTGAGATAACGTGAGTATTGTTCATCACATTAACCTGGCTATGAGTCTAAGAGAACCTCAACGGGAGGCACTGGCTGTTCTGGATCAGATATCCAACAAAGTTAAATTCGGAGAATGCAATAAAACAGATGCGGAATCTGCTGCGTCCGAAGTGTCTGAGGGAGTTTTTAATAAAACAGACGATGCATTCGATTTCCCTTCCTTTTGTTTTGAAATGGCTACAGGAATCGGCAAAACAAGACTTATGGGTGCAGCTATCTTCTATCTCAATAGAACCAGGGGATTCAGACATTTTTTCATACTGGCCCCTGGTAGCACAATCTATGACAAATTACGCAAGGAATCTCTGCCAAATCATCCCAAGTATATGTTTAAAGGCCTGGAAGAGGTTATGGGGAGACCTAAAGTATATGATGGTGAAAATTATCTAAAATACCCTGTTCATCAGCACGAGTGGTCAACAGAAGATCAGTCAGAAATTCAACTCTTTATTTTTAATATCGGAAAAATATTCAACCGCGGAGATGTTCAGTTTAAATTCCATGATTTCCATGAATTGTTGGGAGGGTCTTTTGCAGAGGTGCTAAAAAGCTTTGATGATCTTGTGATTTGTATGGATGAAGCCCATAGGTATTATGCACCTGCTTCCCTAAAAGCAATAAACTATCTTAACCCTGTTTTAGGCCTTGAGTTTACTGCAACGCCGAAAAGTACAAATAAAAACATAATATTCAAATACGATTTGGCAAAAGGTGCGGGAAAATATCTAAAAATTCCGGTAGTTATGGGCAGAACCAATACAGCAGGGTATACTGATGCTGATATCGAACAGATGAAAATAATGGATGGGCTTAAGCTGCACGAGCTCAGAAAAAATGTTGTCTACAGATACTGCTATGAAAATGAGCTGGACCAGATGAAGCCGATTGTACTTATCGCCTGCCGCGATACTGCACATGCCGCCAGTATCCGAGATCTGATTGATTCAGATGAAGTTTTTGAAGGAAAGTACAGAGGAAAAGTGATTGAGATCCATTCAGGCAGCAGCAGTGTGGAATCGGACGAAAACATCATGAAACTGCTGACAATAGAATCAAGTGGCAATCCAATTGAGATTGTCATTCATGTTTACAAATTGAAAGAGGGCTGGGATGTAAACAATCTGTTTACCATCATACCGCTCAACGCAGCGAAAAGTGAAATTCTGGCACTTCAGACAATAGGTCGGGGGTTGCGTCTGCCATTTGGAAAAATAACCGGAAACGAGGAACTGGACACGCTTGACATTGTCGCACACGATCATTACCGAGAAATTGTTGACGAAATACATGATAATCCGATTTTTAAAACAAGAGATCTTGATGAGCGAGGGCTACCGGATATTAAAAGTATAGATATTAATCCGGAATTTGATGATCAGCAGATAGCTATTTTTGAAAGTGCAGTTGAAGAAACCGCATTTAAATCATTTCAGGACATCAGTGATATGAAAGTTCAGGAAGAGTTATACAGGAACTATCTAAAAGCCTATGCGAAAGCAGAGAAGCCGGTTAGTAGTCTGGATTACGAGCAAATGTCTCTTTTTGACTTGGAAGACCAACTCACGGTAAATGGAGATGAAAACCTGGCAGGCATCGTGACAGATACAACTGACACTCCATCTTCAAATAAAACAAAGCCTGTTGCATTAAAGAAAGAAGAATTTATTGAAAAGATTACGAGGATGCAAACGAAAGCAATTAACGTGCCCAGAATTAGCATGAGCTACAGTTCCACTATTGAATTTGTTGATACTTCTGTAAAAAGAAATATTCAGGACTTTGAAATTGCCAGATCCTTAATTCAGCGGTTTGATGTCGTAAATGCAGAATTATTGCAATCTGTTGAAGCGAGTGTACTTGATGTAAGTGATCCAGAAAACGAACTTGCTTGTATGTTGCTGGAAAGTATCCCTGAATTCAGTGCGGATGACGCTGATTTTATTCTTAATGTGGTCAATCAATACCTTGATCTAATAGAGGGAACCAATGCTGATAAGAAAAAAATTGTTCGCAGGTATGCAGTTGCAATAGTGGAAGATCTTAAAAAACAAATCTATGATGCCATGAATGTTAAGACTGAATTTGTATATCAGATAGAAAAAAAGCTGATTGTTTTTAAGAAATTTTCAAAAGGTGTAAAATCAGACGGCTTTGTGAACTTTAAAAAAGACATTTCGGATAAACGAAACATCAGGCAATACCTGTTTGAGGGTTTTTCCAAATCATATTATCCTGCATATGGTTTTGATAGTGATGATGAACGACGCATGGCAGTAATATTGGAAGAAGATAAGGATGTAATAAGGTGGATCAAACCCCCGCTGAATCAAATGGGTCTCTTTTATAGAGCTGCTAAACAATACACACCTGATTTTCTTGTTGAGTATTCCGATGGGAAATACATGGTGGAAGTTAAAGCGGAAAGCGATTTAGAAGATGATGATGTTTTAGATAAAGCAAGGGCAGCAATAAAATGGTGTAAATGCGCAACTGGAGTTGATCCGGACAATAAGCCTTGGGAATACAGGCTGATTTCAGGGAGCAAGATAGCGACGGGAAATACTTTCAGGTATACCGTAGGCATTGCAGAGAATCTGGAGGGATTGACGGATGAGTGACAATAAATACCAAGAGATAAGGGGTAAAATAATTGATGCGTTGAAGGTGGATTTGATGGGCCCACTGGCTCAGGATGAATTTTTGGATGAATCACCATTGCAGAGCTATATTAGGGTCTGTTGAAAAACCTCCATATTTACACTGCTATATAACACCCTGTCAACCAAGAC
>JAWSUW010000227.1:0-3951 GCA_033549245.1 Bacillota bacterium
GGTTGAAGGTAGTCGAGGTGAACCAACCAAAAAACCTCCGTTCCCTTCTGTTGAAGGGTATCACAAAAAACCGACTTCTGTTAACAACGTTGAAACATTTGCCAACATACCACCAATCATCACTAAAGGTGCAGAGTGGTTCCATGCCATCGGCACTGAGAAGTCCAAAGGTACAAAGGTTTTCGCTCTTGCCGGAAAAATCAACAATGTCGGCCTCGTCGAAGTGCCTATGGGAACTACACTTAGAGAGATCATTTATGATATCGGTGGCGGAATTATTGGTGGCAAGGCATTTAAAGCCGTTCAGACAGGTGGTCCATCAGGAGGCGTCATAACCACTGCCGATCTGGATACACCTATTGATTATGAAAGTTTACGCGCCATAGGTTCCATGATGGGTTCAGGTGGAATGATTGTTATGGATGAAGACGATTGCATGGTCAACATAGCAAAATTCTATCTGGATTTCACTCAAGATGAATCTTGTGGCAAATGTACCCCATGTAGGCTTGGAACAAAGCGTATGTTTGAAATGCTCGAGAAAATCACCGAGGGTAAGGGCACCATGGAAGATATCGAAAAATTGCGCTCACTTGGTCATGCAATCAAAGACAGCGCACTCTGTGGTTTGGGTCAGACAGCACCAAATCCGGTACTCAGTACTCTTGATTACTTCTACGATGAATACCTCGCGCATATTGTTGACAAGAAATGTCCTGCTGGCGCATGTAAGGCTCTTGCGAAATATAAAATCGATCCTGTGAAATGTATTGGTTGTTCCGCTTGTGCACGTGTGTGTCCTGTCAGTTGCATCGATGGCAAACCTAAAGGAAAATACGTCATCAATGAGGATGAGTGTATCTCATGTGGCGCTTGCTTTACGGCTTGCCGCTTCGACGCTGTAATCAAGCCGTGAAGGGGGGAATCTTAAATGCTGAATATTACGATTAACGGAAAATCCATACAGGTACCAAAGGGAACCACGATACTTCAAGCTTCAAGAGAAGTGAATCTCAAGATTCCAACACTCTGTCATATGAATCTCAAAGAATTTGGCATCATCAATCAAAGTGCATCATGCAGAGTATGTATGGTGGAAGTGGAAGGCAGAGCCGCACTCGTGCCTTCATGTTCCGAAATGTGTACTGAAGGTATGGTCATCAGAACCGATACCAAGCGGGCTATCATAGCCAGAAGAACCGCAGTGGAACTCTTGCTTTCCAACCATCCTTTTGAGTGCCTTACTTGTGCGAAAAATCTGGAGTGTGACCTTCAAGCGCTTGCCCAGGAACTGGGCATCCGTGAAATTCATTATACCGGCGAGAAGATGAATTATCCGATCGATGATTCTTCTTACTCCCTGATTAAAGACCCAAACAAGTGCATCATGTGCAGACGTTGTGAAACCATGTGCAATGAAGTTCAGACCTGCGGCATTCTCTCAGCGGTCAATCGTGGTTTTGACGTCATTGTCGGACCGGCATTCCACCTTGACATGATCGATACTTCATGTACATTCTGTGGCCAATGTGTAGCAGTTTGTCCTACTGGAGCGTTGACTGAAATGAACCACACCTCAAAAGTATGGCATGCACTCAACGATCCAAAGAAACATGTGGTGGTTCAGGTGGCTCCTGCAGTCAGAGTTGCCATCGGCGAGATGTTCGATATGGATCCTGGCACTATCACAACGGGAAAACTAGTCAGCGCACTTAGAACGTTAGATTTCGACGCAATTTTTGATACGGATTTCGGTGCTGACCTCACCATCATGGAGGAAGCGTCTGAGCTCATACACAGAATTCAAAATGGTGGAAGACTTCCTATGCTTACCAGTTGTTGCCCTGCTTGGGTAAAGTTTTTCGAGCATCAGTTTCCTGATTTGCTCGATATTCCTTCGACATGTAAGTCGCCACAAATCATGATGGGCTCAATGATCAAAACTTATTATGCTGAAAAAATCAAGAAGGATCCAAAGGACATTGTAGTGGTATCCGTCATGCCATGCCTCGCAAAAAAAGCTGAGGCAGCAAGACCTGAACTCACTAAGGACCATAACAGCGATGTGGATATCGTCATCACTACAAGAGAACTTGGCCAAATGCTGAAAATTGCGGGAATAGATTTCGCTGGTTTGCCAAACAGTGACTTTGATCAATTGCTTGGCCAAAGCACCGGTGCTTCTGTCATATTCGGTACAACTGGTGGAGTCATCGAAGCTGCAGTAAGAACCGCTTACGAATGGATCACCAATGAAACTCTCGAAAAAGTGGATTTTGTACAACTTAGAGGTCTCGAGGGAATCAGATCTGCAACCGTAAAAGTTGGTGATATGAATCTACGTATCGGCATTGCCCATGGTCTTGGCAACGCCAGAAAACTGCTCAATGACATCCGTGATGGCATTTCACAATTCGATGCGATTGAAATCATGGCATGTCCTGGTGGCTGCATCGGTGGTGGTGGTCAACCTTATCATCATGGTGACATGGACATCATCAAGCAAAGACAACTCGCCATTTACCAGGAAGATCAAGGCAAATTACTCCGTAAGTCACATGAGAATCCATACATCAAGCAAATTTATGATGATTTCCTTGGTGAGCCAAATTCGCATAAGGCACATGAGCTTTTACACACGCACTATATTCCAAAAGAACGGATTTAACGATCCGAAACTCAGAAAGGACGTGGATATTATCCACGTCCTTTCGTTTGATGACAAAGTCATTCAGATTTATTTTTTGTGAATGTGAACCCCAGTCCAGCTAAAGAAGCGACCAGAGCAATCGGCAAGCCGATGGAAAGTTTGAGTACTGAACTGTAAAGCTGTCGCATATCATCGTTCAAGTTCACAACAACGGTCAATAGCAGGATTACGACAAGCATTAAAACGAATTGCGCGAAATGAACCCATTTAGACGATGGTTTTCTCATGCCACTCATTATGATTGCAACCAGTCCAAGGATTGGAATCAATACAAGTGCATATCCCAGATAGATTGCATTTGCGGCAAAAGGAAATCCATAAGCACTCCCAAATGCAGAAACCATCGGCGCGGCATAATGAATGCCTTTGACTAGAGTAAATCCGGAGAATCCGGAATCGGATGTGGCAAACATATCAAATTCGTTGTTTATTGTGAACCACGGTATAAAAAAGCTGACTAGGATAATTAAACTCAAAGCCATTAAAATGGTTTGCTTATATTTCATAATGTTCTCCTTATTTTCATGATAGGACTATTATAACATTTGAATCGCATATTTTAAATCCTTCAAAAATTTGATACTATAAAATCATCAGAAAGGAGCTTCATATGAAATCGATAGAACACTTGATTGACGAAATGAAACACTATAATGAAACTTTATGGGTGAACCCAAATAAGATCAGTTCTGAAAAAGCCCTGGAACTGCTACAAAAAACACATCCAGAATTACCTGATTTGGAAGATGTAACGGATGCAGACCAAAGATTGAGACGATTTGCTCCTTTTTTTGTTTCCGCGTTCCCGGAATCATCTGAAAGCAATGGCATCATCGAATCACCTCTGATCAGTATTCCTGAATTTCAAAAATCCGTCATACCATTTGTTGGTGGTCGTATCTTGGGGCAGTGGTTTCTAAAAGCGGACAATCTACTTCCTATATCAGGCTCAATCAAAGCGCGTGGTGGCGTATATGAGATCATAAAATTCGCAGAAACTCTCGCACTTAACGAAGGCATACTAAATATTGAAGAGGATTACAGCTGTTTTGCAGAGGAAAAGTTCAAATCGCTATTTAGAAAATATACGATTGTAGTAGGTTCTACAGGAAACCTCGGACTCAGTATAGGCACGATAGGAAGTGCACTTGGTTTTAATGTCTTGGTGCATATGTCCCATGATGCAAAAGCCTGGAAAATCGATTTGCTCAGAAGTAAAGGGGTCACTGTGGTTTTACATG
>JAWSUW010000228.1:0-3946 GCA_033549245.1 Bacillota bacterium
GTGTTACACCAGTACGCTTCAACTCAGTGTGAATGAAAGTGTAATCAGGTGGCATGTAGATGTTTTCGGTTGAATACTTGTCGGGATAAAACATTTGGTATACTTCTTCATCTGTTTTTTCTTGAACATCATAATAGGTGATTCCGAGTTCTTTAGCGATTTTGAACACGTCACTGACTGAATGTTGAGACATTTTTCGTGTTCGAGAGATTTCCCTTTGTGACATTTGGGTTGCTTGAAGCTCAAGTATAAGCTTCACTTTAATCTTTTTGGCCATAATTTTGGCCTCCTTCCTATAGATTCGTGAGAGTTCCTCTCAACTTTGATTCTATAGGAAATGATGCTTTCGTGCGTATTGATTTTGCCCAAGCGCGAAATGTATCTGAGAAAACAGATGATGCTTTCATGCGAAACGGTGATACTCAACCGCGAATCGGTGATGCTTTAACAGTGAAATAATCAGCCGAAGGCATTCACTATCAATTAGTTTATTTCGTTGGGCTGGGCATTTGGCTGGTAAGGACTTTGTGTGCAGTGTGTTATTGCCGTTACCGCCACTTGGAACCCGGTACCATTTTCATGCAATCACGTATTTCATAGTCTAAAACCATTCAAAACACTGAATATTTCAATAAGTTGCCGCCGTTACCGCTGGAGCGGTACCTGGTATGCCTGATTTGTCACTGAGCAACTTGGAGACAATTTAGGTTAGCAAAAACAGTAAAGGAGTAATGATTAAACTAAAAAGAATGAACAATAAAACCCTAGTTGATACGTTCATAGTTCAATTAGGGTTTATCAATTGTATTTAAGTCAAATTTTGTTTGAAATACTATCTTTACACCATTCAATGCACCCATTCTTAAAAAAGAAATGACTTCGACATCCATTTTTCCGCCAAATTGAGGGAGTAAGTGTTATATATTTCTTCCCAACTCCCTTTACTATCCATTTTGGTCTACCTTCTTTATGGAGACTCATGTGGAGTATTTCTGTACAGCCACAAGGACATAAAAGTACAGCTTCCCACAGAGATTCACCTTCACCTAATATATATATTTTGCCTTCTTTTATGCTATCTGGAAGTTCAGAAATGTATACAGTAGAGTATCTGTTTTTTATGAATAGATGTTTTTTTAAACTTTTAATAAAACAAAGTATAAGATTCATTTGGTCTCCTATTCCAATTCAGGCATGTTCAATAACGGTATACAATTGCCACGTCCTAAGTACTTTGCATAAACTTTACAGACTGGGAAATTATTTTCTGCTATCAATCTCACTTCATTGAGATCAGCGGTGATTACTGATATATCTTCATTTGAGTGGTTTCTATGAGGATGAACACGAGCTAAAAAATCATTAACTCCTAAGCTTGAAATTAACATGTTGATACTTATAACTGCAGGACTTTCAACATTTACACCGATTATATACTTTTCTTTCACTTGATTCTCGTATTCAATCGGGTTACTATTTCTCATAGACTCTGAACTAAGTGCCTCTAAGTTGAAAACACCTCTTGTTAGAAGCGATGGACCATCTGGTTTTAAGTAATGAACACTTCCGCATACATGAGATATTCCTCCTGTTCCATCTGCAACCAATTTAACTCCTAAATCGAAGTAAGGTATAGTGTAAAATATTGATATTCTATTCAGAAAGTCACGTGCTTGTATTGAGTCGACACATCCAAATATAACATCACACTGAGTTAGTTCTCTTAGGACTGGTTCACTGATACAATTACTTGTCAGAGGGACGATTATAGTGTTGAGACCACAATTTCTAATAGCATCAGTCATTACTTCAACCTTAAAACGTTTTTTTTCAACATCTTCAGTAGTTGAGTAAAGTATTCGATTTAAATTAACATGTTCAACGATATCGCTATCGCAAATTACAAGTTTTCCTACTCCTAGTCTATGGAGCATTTCAATTGTTGGACTCCCAGTACCAGAAACTCCAACAATACCAATAGTTAGCTTGGACAGGAGATTTGTTGTATACAAACCATAAGCTTGTTTTGTTCTTGATTTATAATCCTCAATTTCAGTGCTAAGTTCATCATTAAAGTAGAATTCAAGGTCACCACCCACTTTTGAAATTAGATCAATATTCTGAATGGTGTAATCACTGAAAAGCACCTTTGCATGCAATCTATCTTGTGAATCAATGAATCCGATAGAGCCAATAATTAGATTGTCTTCACAATTGTATTGAATGGATAAAATATTTCTAATTAGTGAATCATTGTTAAAAATGGACTTGTCATCTACAAAAATTATGATTGATTGATTTTTCTTGAGGTTATTATTAATAAAATTTTGTATAAACTGTAGGAATTGACTGTTCTCGTTGTTTTGGATTTTACTATCAGAAAAATTTGAATTTTGTGATTTGCAAAGAGATAGTGAGATGTTTTGAGTATTATTAGTTATGTTAAAACCAACACCACAAGTTGCAATGCTTATACTATTCTTTACAGACTTGAAATCACTCACCAAGACAGCATATTGCTGTCTTGTGAGTCTTAATTTGATATTTCTATTCATGCCAAATCTCCTGTTTTTTTTACGAATTCTCTCTTTAGCCATTCTTCGACTAGCGAGATATGCGATGAAATATCGTCTAAACCTGGTCGCCAAGGATTACAAGATGTTCTGTGTCTTGACCAACGTTGATATAATTTTCCATCTATTGTCTGGGTACATTGAGTAGCACCGATACTTTTTTGGTCATTTCTTTTAAGAGCAGGATGAAAATATGCCATATCTATTTGTGTTGTTGGATAACTTGAAGGAATGCTGATTGCAAGTGAAGCTATCTGTGTGTTATATCCATGTGGAATTGGAAAGTTAGTAATTATCAACCACCTGAAATTATTTTCTTTGATAGTCGTATAGCTGAAGGAAGTAGTATTTAGATAATCTTCATCCTCTTCAGGTAAACTAAATGACTGAGAAGTATCCATATTAGCCCTCCGTCTGGTCAAGGGGGAGTGTCATAAATCGTTCAATACCTGGAGACAATAAATCCACAATGTCATTCAGTTCGATCTTTTTTGCAGCACCACCGTGCAACTTTTGATCTAATCGATAGTTTGTGACGGGGATTTTATTTGCTAAGGTCAGTAATTCCCGACCAGTAATTAATTCTGTTTCAACTATATATTTTGTCTTATCAATTCGAATCAGATAGGATGTTGATTTGGGTGGCAGCTGATTCTTTTTACCGTAGTTTTCTATTTCGATAGTTTCTTTTAAACTATCACTTTTTACATTTTGGGTTTCCATAATATTACTCCTTTCTAATCGCGCAATAAATCAACAGGTTTTTCAAACGTTATAATCATATACGTCTAAAGCATGATTCTAAGTTGAATAATCCATAGTTCGACCTCCTATAATGTATTTAGGTCGAAACAACGAGACAAGAGTAATAAAATATCTTGTTTTACCATATAAAATCCTGTCTTTGACAGTTGAAGAAAACAAAAAGCTTGCAACCCATTTGAAAAACTAGGGTTCAAGCTTTTTTAATGTGTTTAAAAAGTGCGTACTTTTTTATCTTTTCGTGTCTTTAAAAATTTTTTTCATCATACTTGAAGAAACAATCTGGTAATCCGTACGAAAATTAAAAGATTCATGAAGAGCATCGGTAAAGTTTGTTCTTGTGTAGGTTGGAACATACCCTTCCCCTTTTATTTCTAAAAAGTTCATATCCTTAAGCCCGCTAATAATCTCATGACATGTGAATTTTTCCTCGAGCTTCTTTTCAAGTAGCCTGTAAATGATCAATGATATAAAGCAAGTAATGAAATGTGCTTTAATCCTGTCGTCGTTGCTTAAATAAACAGGCCTTGCTTTGAATTCACTCTTCATGATCCTAAAGCATTCTTCAATCTCCCATCTTCTATGATTTACTTTAATTATTTCAGAGACAT
>JAWSUW010000229.1:0-3814 GCA_033549245.1 Bacillota bacterium
CAATACAAATGTTCCTCCGCTTTTAAACAGCTTTTCAAACGGGATGGCGAAATCCAAAAGCTTCAATGTTCCTCTAGATTCCATCAGCACGGCTGGTATAACAACATTCTCATCTTTATATTTATAAATGGATACAAGTTCCATATTTGACGACTCTTTGCTTTCGGATTTATTGGATTTAAATGCTATCCCTTGAGGTCCAAAATCCGCACTTTTCACAAATCCATCAAGGATTTCATTCCATACAAAAAAATCTTTGTTTGGGCTGTCTTCAACAGAAAATGTAAGATTCGTTTTCTTCAAAGTAAAATCACTTACAACGACAAGTTCTTCCTTGAAAAAGTCTAGTACTAAGTCCGCAATTTCGTTACTGATTGTGCTCTTAAACGCTCTAGATAAAAACAGCTCATTTTCATCAACATTCTCATTTATCTTTTTTTCAAATGCCTTGATCAGTTTCTCGTCAAACTCAATCAAAGATAATGCTTTTTTATCCTTATTGATTTGAATCTTGTTTTCACTTCTTGTGTATATGGATATTTTTTGATCGTTTTTATTTATATAAGTAAGAAATTCAGATACGATTCTTCGGGTTTCCTTCTTAAAAGTGGTTACTTCTATTTCAAATCCAAATTCAAATCGTTGATCATTAAAAACAAAATCTATTTCAAACAGCATAGGTTGTTCAGTTTCTTGATAAGCAAATGGATAAAACTCTAAGTTTTTTAGATTTGGAAAACTAGATTCCAGAGACCCGGATAATACAATGTCTTTCATAACAGCCAAAGACATAATAATGTTTGATTTTCCACTCGCATTTGCACCATAAATAACAGCAGAGGGTACTATTCTCAAATTGTAATTCCTGATCAAATTGTCATTTAGCGTCGTCTGGCTACTTGCCTTCATTGACAAATTTGCCATTGCCCTAAACGATCTGAAATTTGAAAATCTATAGTCAATTAACATGATCATTACCTCCTCGTGGATTCAATAATTACATCAATTATACCCTTTATATATATATTAAGCAACTTATTTGAGGTTTTTTCTCAAGAAAGGGTTAATTTGAATAATAATTCAAAAAAAAACAAGACCATCATCAGTCTTGTTAATCATTATTTCTTCCTTATAGCTCAACCACCTGAAGAGAAACAACCTTTTTCCCATCCGACACAGACTGCTTTCCAACTTCCTTGAATCCAAATTTCTCATGAAACACGAGTGACCCCGGATTCGGAGGATTGATATCAATCTCAGCCGTTACATAAGGAACCCCAATCCCCCTAGCATGTTCAAACACCGCTTCATAAAGCTTTCTTCCAAGCCCCTTGCCATGCATCTTCACAGATACAACAACCCTGTCAATATAAAGGAACTTGTCGTAATGCTCTGAAAACCACAGGTAATTGACGCTATCATAATCCTTGCCTTCTCTGATCGTCAAAACAAACGCCTCAACGATTCCATCGACTTCAATCACACTGAACATCTCGGATTGATCGCGCAGCTGCTCAAGTTTTTCCATGGTCATAGGTGACAAGAAATGTACCGACTCCTCATTGAGTTCCAGTATTCTTGCAAGATCCTTCGTTTCTGATTTTCTTAATATCATGTTTTTAGCTCCTATACATCTATATTTTATTTTCATCCAACTGGACGATATCAATCTTCAAGCAACAAAAAAATATCTTCCAGTGATTCATAGCCATCATCAGTGAACACGTACTTCCGGACCTCACTACCGACATCAGCCGTAATCAATCCAATGACCTGCCCGGCATTTTTCTTGAACGTCATCGGTAGCTCACCAAAATATTCCGACTCATACGATGATTTAATGAAATTCTGTCTGTTCAGGTGAATCGCTCTAATGAAATTCAATATATTGACCTTAATGCGCTCATCAATGGTTAACTCACCAGCATTCAAAAGCTTGCTGGCTTCAATTTCTGAATATTTCATGGCTTTCCCCTTTCAAGATTGATGGTTAAGGAAAATATAAGCGCCGCTTATATTTTCACTGCTCATCTTAAGTAATCTCATACCATACATAGCTGATTCCATCCCACTCTGTCAACACCCAGTTAAAGCATCAGCCACAGAGTATGTAACAACAAAATTCTCTCAAGAATAATACTTCTGGAATTTACTCTTTGGTTTGTCTGGCACAGTCATCTTAATTTTCCCAGCATCAATTAACGGAACAATTTTTGTTCTTATAAAATAACTTGGTGCTTCAAATCCAAATTTTTCTGCCAGTTCCTCCCTGGATCGCGGAGTTTTGCAATAGCTAATAATCTCATTTTCCAAATCATCCTCTTTATTTTGAACGATTTTCTTTTTGTAAAATACCACCTTGAAATTTCCTCGCCTATCTATAAAAACAGGTGAAGGCATCCCAGCTTTTTCAAGTTCAACCATCACTGTAGGAATCCCAGAAAAACGATTTTCTGTATCAATCATAATTTCAAATGCTCCAGCTAAGTATGGATTCCTAGTGTCTGCAGCTGCCTTTCCTAGATCATCTATTGTTATTCTACCATATAGACCTCCTGGATTCTCAAGTTCCAATCGATCTTCGTACATAACCAGCCTTATAGGGGAGTTCTCAGTATGAACACTGTAATCTCTGTGAATAAGTGCATTAAGTATAATCTCTCTGACTGCCTTTATTGGGTATTCAGGTTTATCAGCACGTGCACCCTCTTCGGTTACAATAGTTTTGATTTTCATGTTTCTTCGAACAAAAGCCAATGTGGCATCAAGCATTTGAGTTATTGTTCCTTCAAAACGTTTGTTATCGACAAATCTTTCACCATCTTCACCAAGATCTCCTATCGCTTTGCCCTGTACAACCATCGCAGTCACACTCAATTGCGGGAAAAACTCTTGCGGATACTCCCCTAGCAACATTAACCCCGCCAAAGTAGGCAGGCCATCTTGACTTATGCCTTGTGTTTCAAGTATACGATTATCTTCGAGATTTACAAGATTCATTTTTTGCCTACGGAGCTTGATTAAATATTCAATAATGTTGTCTTTTTTCAAATGCTCCATAGTCGCTCTGTCAATAGTCCTAAGTTCATCATGCAACCTTCTTTTGAATGCTTCATAGCTGTATATTTCATACTTCGTCATTGGCTGGTCAGAATCACCAACTCGAATGAAAGAACCTCTCATCCTACCAGCTCCCTTATAAAAGCATGGTTTGTCGTAGATATCACATTCTGATATTTCTGCACTGACCACTACTTTTCCTTCTAATAGTGCTATCGTAAATAGCGGTCTTACAGCCGGTTCCATTTGGAGGGATTGTTCCATAACCTTTCTTTGAAGGTCCTGAGCATCATAAACGCCTACTACCTCATATCCAGCTTCTTCATCAATTCCAAATACAATAGTCCCTCCACCGATTTGATTTGAAAAACTTGATAAAGTATCATAAAGTTTTGATGGTGTCCCTCCTAATGCCTTTTTCAGTTCAATATTTGGTTTTTCACATTTCTCAGAAATGATTTTTTTGACTAACTGAACTAATTCTTCTTCCAACATATGAGACCTCCTTAACACAACTTAATCATACTCTGTTTTTAATCAATTTTCAATAATTTATACAATTTTCTTTTAGTTTTAGTGAAATTAAAATAATTTTAAGTAAATATTGAATTTTTTTATAAAATACATTTGCTTAAAATCAAAAAAACCGCCATTTGGGAACCAGGTACGCAAATGGCGGTTCGCAAATGTTCCTAATTTTTCAGCGCAGTAATTGGCACTACATAAACCCCATCATCCCTTAAATAGGCAGCCT
>JAWSUW010000230.1:0-3798 GCA_033549245.1 Bacillota bacterium
AGGTGTTTCTCCAAATTTTCGAATTACGTTTTTTATAGCTTTCATCCTACTCAGCATAACGGCTCCTAATGTGAATTTTATATTATTGTAACTGCAAATCATTAACATTCGATTAAACAACTAGAAAGAATGTCTTATATAAACTATAATGAAGATGTTCAATCTGAAAGGAGGCACCCATTGATGCAATACTATTTCGCACCTCTTGAAGGCGTTACGGGTTATATCTACCGAAATGCCCATAAAAAGCATTTTGACGGAGTAGATAAATATTTCACCCCATTTATCTCTCCAAACAGCATAAGAAATTTTACCACAAAAGAGCTGAATGATATACTTCCTGAAAATAATCTTGGAATCGAAACTGTTCCTCAAATACTCTCAAACAAATCCGAGGAATTCATACAGACTGCAAATGCACTCTATGACTACGGTTATAGAGAAGTCAATCTCAACCTGGGCTGTCCATCAGGAACTGTGGTCTCAAAAGGAAAAGGTTCCGGTTTTTTGGCTTATCCTGAACAATTGGATCGATTCCTTGATGATATACTCACCCATTCCAAAATGAAGCTCTCCATTAAAACAAGATTAGGCATAACTGATCCTGAGGAATTCTATGAACTCATCAAGATTTTCAACAAGTATCCTATTGAGGAATTGACTATCCATCCAAGAGTTCAAAAGGATTTTTATAAGAACACTCCAAATTTGGAGGTTTTCAGAGCTTCGCTACCTTCCATAAAAGCACAAGTTTGCTATAATGGAGATCTATACAAAAAAGACGACTATGAAAATTTCATCACGAACTTTAAGGAAATCGATCGCATTATGCTCGGTAGAGGACTTATATCCAATCCGAACCTCATAGGCGAAATCAAGGGTGGCAATCCACTGGATAAATCAAGACTTAAGAATTTTCATGATGAGGTTTATGAAAACTATCAAAAAGTACTGTCAGGAGACCACAACGTCTTGTTCAAAATGAAAGAGATCTGGCTATATATGATTCAACTTTTCTCGAATGAGAAAAAATATGCTAAAGCCATAAAAAAATCCGATAATTTGCGGGAGTATGAAAAAGTAGTCAAATCATTGTTTGACCAACAGGAATTAATCTAAACTAAAAAAAGACGTATGGCCCCTTATATGAGAGCATGCGTCTTTTTCGATTACGATTATTCCTCTTTATTATCCATCTGTGCCATAAATGACATGGCCATTTCAATATATTTGAGCAGTTCAGCCTCAATTTTTTCTTTTGCTGCCTCTTCAGTGCCTTCAGCCACAGTGACCCTAAAGCTCGACTTTGAGACTTCCATCTTTACAAAATCCGATCCAAGTGCTTTTTCAGCCATTTCCTTAAGCATTTTTTTGGAATCATCTTTAAGCAAGTACTCAGCGATCATGTCTTGAATATGAACTACAACACGTTTTGCATCGTCAATTTGAATCGATTTGACAAACATACTAATCATAAGTGTGAATCTCCTTTACCTTTAGTCAATACTCATTTTACCACGTTTGAATGATCCTTTCCAGTCCAGCCCACGGTTCTTTGTTGAATTAACGCATCAAACCATATATAATGAATCGAATAAAGCAATTTGAGGAGTCAACATGAAAACATATAAAAAGAGATTGATTCGCTTGATGTTTGGACTTTTGCTCTACGCCGTCGGAATTGTAATAACGATTAATGCAGATATCGGATATGCCCCTTGGGACGTATTTCACGTCGGATTTTCAAATACCTTTGGTATGAGCATTGGAATGGCATCCATCATCACCGGACTGGCAATAGGAGCGATTGCTGTCATATTAGGTGAAAAAATCGGCATCGGAACAGTGCTCAATATGGTGATGATCGGAGTGTTTGTCGATTGGATCATGCTCGCAGGGTTCATCCCGATTGCTACAAATTTCTTCACAGGTGCGGTTATGATGATTGTCGGTATAATAATCATATCACTTGCAACATATTTTTATATCAGTGCTGCTTTCGGATCAGGTCCGAGAGATAGTCTTATGGTGGCAGTGACGCGAAAGACCAGATTGCCTGTGGGATTCTGTAGAGGGAGTATAGAATTAATCGCTGTTATAATAGGTTGGCAGCTTGGTGGAAAAGTTGGAGTCGGAACGATTCTTTTCGCTCTATTTATAGGCTTGTTTGTACAGACAACATTTAAAGTGCTCCATTTTGATGCCACACAAGTTTCTCATGAAACCTTGGATCAAACACTGCTTGCCCTCACTAGAAAACCAAATAATTAGATAGAGTTTTAAACAAAAAAACGTCTCAGAGTCTGAGACGTTTTTACTTATTCCGCCATTTCAAGCGCGATTTTCATCATGTTGGTGAAAGCTAACTGTCTTTCATCTGAAGTGGTCAATTCATGAGTCACCAGATTATCGGATACAGTAAGTAGACAAGCCGCCTTCTTTCCGAGAACATTCGCATTATGGAATAGTGCGAATGCTTCCATTTCAACTGCAACACAACCGTGATTCTCATAGATTGCCTTATACTCATCAAAGTTCTCTCTGTAGAATACATCAGATGAATGAATTCTTTCAATGTGCATCGGAATATCCAGTTCCTTTGCGATGTCAACCAACTGTTTGTTGAGCTCTGCAGAGCCCTCAATCACGTCTAGATCGTATCCACTTTGTACTTTAGCAAAAGAGGATTCACTCCATACGTCTTTGGCAAGTATGACATCATAAAGTTTCATGTCTGCTGTGTAGCCACCACATGAACCGATTCTGATGATGTTTTCAACATCATAGAACTTGTAAAGTTCAAAAGAGTAAATTCCAATGCTTGGCATACCCATTCCACTAGCCATGACAGATATTTTTCTACCTTTATAAGTTCCGGTATAGCCTAATACATTTCGAACACTATTGAACTGGACGACATCTTCCAGAAATGTTTCAGCGATGAATTTTGCACGAAGTGGATCGCCGGGCATTAAAACTGTCTTTGCGATCATGCTTTTTTCAGTTGTTTCAATATGCGGGGTTGGTATCATAATAGACCTCCTAAAATTTTCTCACATACTATATTGTACCCGATATACGGATTTTAATCATTGTATATATTCTCTATAAATATTTTATTTCACTTTTCAGCTTTCCAGGTGCAAACATATGACCATTCTGATGGTCCAATCTCCGGGGATTGATTGATCCATTCACCATAAAGACCAAGGGATTCTGCAGACAGTTCAAAATGGCATTTTGCGATACCGATATCATTGAGTTGCATATCAAAACCCGCAGCACCATAGCCTTTGGTACGGCTCAAGTAAAAATGAAAATGCTCACCATCTTTGATCACGCGCCAAGGTTGCTTGTTGGATGCAGATGGACCAAGTCTGACCATTTCAAGAGGAACCGCATATTCATCAGCACCTTTTTCAGTCAGTGGTGTTTTAGGGTTCTTATCAAAATATAATTCGCTCCATGGTTTTCTTTTGTTCGCTCCAACGACTTTTCGCATTGCCGTCTCCATTATTCTTGGCTTATCTTTTTTGTATCCTAAAGGTGAAACAATTGCAATCGTTTCGTGCTCTGTCAAATCCATGTTTTGTTCAAAATCGCTTTTTTTGAAAGTCCCACCAAGCCAGCAAGTTTGCAGTCCAAGGTCTGTGGCTGCAAGAACAATTTGCTCAAACAGATAACCGAATTCAACTGCATTTTTTTCATCTTTGTCCACGATGCCCACGATATAGGTTTTTACACCTGAGATCACTCCATAAGTTCCAATTTTTTTATCTTCTTTTTCGTCTGTGTTTT
>JAWSUW010000231.1:0-3694 GCA_033549245.1 Bacillota bacterium
GTAGAGATGTGTTCTCAATTCTGGTCGACATCCCATTTCTGATGGATTATCAGACGAGGACTCAGGAAAGACTTAAAGCTCAATTTTACGAACTCTCAAGATTGAGACCATTTGACGCCATACATTATATTGAAACCGAACTTGGGTATTTGGATTATCTCAAAAAAAATACAGACAGGCATGGAATGACCATGCATTTCGCAAGAACCAGACTGGACGCCTACAAGGCCATAGCGAAACCACTCAAAACAGCATTTGATTTCATTACACGAGTTGAATCACTTAAGACCATTTTATCCGAATCCAGAAACTCCGGAAGCGCCATAACATTATCGACGATACACGGCTCAAAAGGACTTGAATTTCAAAACGTCAGCATGATCGATGTGAATCCAAAAACCTTTCCAGGCATCAAATCGACAGAAAACGGCGCTCTTGAAGAGGAACGCCGCCTATTTTATGTAGGTCTCACCAGAGCCTAATCCAGTTTTGAACTTTTGCATGTTGAGTTTGTCAACGGCTCGTTCAATCCAAACTCAAAATTCATCGATGAATTGATCAGTCAACCGCTCACGGACCACCTTACCAATCACATCACCGGAAAACCCGCGACCAGCTAAAAACACGGAAAATTTCTGATACATCTTATTTTTATACGCATAATCCGACTTAAGGCGATCCCAATCAATGGTTGTGGTCGCCATCTTTTTGTCCAGTACCACCCGCGCCACGTCCTCGGACTCAGGTTCGTCCTCCAAACTCTCAAAAGCTTTTTCAATATCCTCAGGAGCAACACCTTTTTGCTTTAAGTATGCCTTTAACCGATAAGGACCATACATTTTTTGCTTGGCTTCAATATAGTAAACCGCAAACTGGACATCGTTCAAAAAACCATTCTCAGTCAAAAAATTCAAAACAAGCCTCTGAGTGTTTTCATCGACTTGTTTCTCACCTAGTTTTTTTATGATTTCAGCACGCGACCTCATCTTGAGTGACAATAGATAAAGTGTGTAATTCAGCCATTTTTCATAATATTTTTGATCCAAAACAACTCCTTTTCAAATCATCGTCTCAGTTTTTTGTTCTCCACTGTGATTTCTATGCTGTCAATTTCAATGATATTGCCATATCCGGTTCCATATGGGTGCATAAAAAATCTGATATTGCCCCGGTCCAATTTGTAGCTGTTGAGTTTGTACTCATCGTTGTTGATTCTATAACTGATCTGATTTGACCTCGTATCAAACACTATCACTTCATTGTACCACTCGTCATAAATCGGTGTGATCAATGTATAATTGTTGTTGTACTCCCAATCCGCTGCCAAAAACCTGATAATATCCCTTCCTGGTCTTTCCAGTTCACTGGTCAAATCATAATTGTATTCCACCAAAAATACACCATCTCCAAGAGATGTGAACCATTCACCGTCAGTTGTCTCAGGCAAAAGTTCAATATCCGATGTCTGATACATGGCGATCCCGCCTGAAAAAGTATCAGAACCGTGCTGGATCCTAACTTTTCTCTTCAGCGTAATGACATCTCCATCCCTGATTTCAATCGGTTTGGTCAACATGTAAGGCATGATGCCGTTGACATCTGAAGATAACTTGACAGTGCCTCCGCTGACAGCTACGCTCTCATAAGACCTTTCAAAAGATTCCCATGGACCGACAAGCCAAAAATCACGATCGATTTCTTCCTCGAAATCGAAGACATAGGAAATAATAGGCTCCGGTTCTCTGTTTTTAAAAACCATACTGAAAATAAAGAACGTGATAATCAAAAACAAAACGCCTACGACTATTTTTCTCATTGGGTCACATCCTCTTCAACATTTCTTCCACATCTTTAAGCCCGATGATAAATTTGTATCTTGGTTTCAGTTTTTCAAAATTGAATTCAAAGATAAATTGAATGGCATCGACAGACTGCCATGTGATTTTGATGTCATCCACCCACGGAGAAAGCTTGATTTCCTGAAGTCTTTCAATCAGAACGCTTCTCAGTCGATTGAGATCCACCATTCGTCCCGGTGTCTTTTTCAAATAGTTGAAAGTGGAAAGCAAAAGTGCATCCCTGACTTTCTTAAAAATAATAAATTGTCTCATGCTGTTGTAAAACTCCACTGATATGAAAATCAGAAAAGTAATGACCCCCGCAATCATAACATTCAATAACATAATCTTAACTCCCATCTTTATCAATCAACGAAAGCGTCACTGATATTATCGTCACATTTACTCGGTACCTTTAGAATACACCAATCTCCTAAGTTCGTCCAGTTCGTCCTTGCTAAGATGACGCCATTTCCCTTTTGGTAAATCATTAAGCATTATATTTATTACCCGAATTCTTCTCAGTTTAACCACTTCATAACCAAGAGCTTCACACATTCTTCTGATTTGCCTGTTGAGTCCCTGAGTCAAAACAATAGAAAATGTGGAATGTCCCGTCTGCTTCACTTCACATGATCTTGTAAGTGTATCGAGAATTTCCACCCCGTTACTCATTCGGTGAATGAACTCTTCTGTACAAGGTTTGTTTACAGTGACAATATACTCTTTCTCATGATAATACCGCGCTTTGAGTATGCCATTGGATAATTCTCCATCATTGGTGAGCAAAATCAGCCCTTCCGAATTTTTATCAAG
Source organism: Bacillota bacterium (assembly GCA_033549245.1). Taxonomy (GTDB): domain Bacteria; phylum Bacillota; class Clostridia; order Peptostreptococcales; family Acidaminobacteraceae; genus Fusibacter_D. Next base: position 2,655 of record JAWSUW010000231.1, read on the forward strand.
TCTTCCCACTGGGAAAATGCGGGTAGGAAAATTGATATAATCGATGATATTGTCTTTCACATCTCGGTTTGATGTGCATTCCACTCCGATTGGTTTGTTGAATGCTATATAGACTTTCTCCGAACCACCTTGAACAACTCTGCCACCAAAGAGAACCTCATCCTCAGGACTGACTCTGGACCCAAGAGTCGCAGGTTCGCCGTTGATGATCACGTTTCCCGATTCAATTTGACGGTCTGCCTCACGTCTTGAGCAGATGCCGGCGTCACTTAAAAACTTGTTGATTCTCATAAAAGCTCTCCTAAATTTTTGAGTTGAATGGACAATGAGCCATCCGGGTGATTGATAATTTCCAAATTTTCACCATTCGCAGTATAGTCATAAGGCAAAATAATCTCTACTCCACTGGCGGTTTTGATTTTTTGACTTCTTTTTATTTTTTTCTTATGGGTTTCGTCCACAATCCAAGTTTTGTCATCGAGACCTTTTTTGGAGATTTCCTCATTATAGGCTTCTCTTTCAGCCGCAGTTTCAAAACATTGCTCCGCTATGGCGTCTGAGGTCATTTCAGCATCGGAATCAATCAACTCGTGAATAGTCGAACGCACTTTTGCCATTTTGACCATATTGTTGTCCTGATATTTTTGGACGATTTTTTCGGCTGTTTTGGTCATTATATCAACCGCTTTTTTAGGCGTCAATACAGATGTGTTCGCAAAAAAAGCATTGGCGATATATGCCCTTTTTTTACCATCAACTGTCACTACCTTATCCTTGACATATGCTTTACCAGACATCCAGTCCACGACGAAGCCTTCGTCCACTGTTTGGGTTTTATGCGGAAGCGTCGAAACATGTCTGATGATTTTATTCGCGATTGCCTGACCTTCCATCTCGACCAAATGCACATAAGATGTCTTGAAATTTAGTTTTATGAACGCCATATATTCTTTGTCTTCACGATCGATCAAAGCACAAATCAGATCGCATGGTTTGATGTCCTCACTTTTTGACATTTCTTCAAGCAGCATATCGGCAAC
>JAWSUW010000232.1:0-3633 GCA_033549245.1 Bacillota bacterium
GGCATTATTATATCATAATATCTTTTGGGACATAATCACGTGTGATTACTTAGGACATTATCACATGTGAATCATACCCCTTTTTTTAATTTCTCAATTTATGGTTGTATCGACCAATCATCTATGCTATACTTCATTCAATGGCTATTCGCGGACACTTGTTCGCCTGTGACGGACTCGGAGGAATTATGATTAAAAATGATTATTTGATGATTCATGTGGATGTTTTACCTGAAGTGTTTGTAAAAGTAATTGAAGTTAAAGAATTGCTGCGTGAAAATAGTGAACTCTCCGTTGCTGAAGCAGTGGGAATTGTTGGAATAAGTAGAAGTACATTTTACAAATACAACGAATTTGTATTTACATTAACCGATGGACTAGTCGGTAAAAAAGCCACCATATCAATGACGCTTAGTCATCATTTAGGTGTTTTATCAAAAATATTGGAAGTCATCGCTAACAATAAAGGCAATATCTTAACAATCAGCCAAAGCATACCCATTGAGAACAAAGCCAATGTCACCATTACATTTGACATTTCTGAAATGACATCGACACTCTCGTCATTGACTCAGGAAATTCAGAAGATTGAAGGTGTCTACAAGTTTGTCCTAGACGCTATAGAGTCTTAATAAATAAACATTTTAGGAGGCATCATTTTGAAAATTGCATTACTCGGACATGGAACTGTAGGATCTGGCGTCTACGAACTCATCATGAAAAACAGATCCCGTTTCAAAGAAATTTATGGAATAGAATTGAATGTTGAACGAATTATGGTCAACCGAATCGAAAATTATAAGCATCTACCTTATTACAATTTATTTTCAAACCGTTTTGATGACTTCAAGGAACTATCAGTCGATGTAGTAATAGAGACAATTGGAGGTATTGAGCCGGCTTTCAATTATATTTCCCACTTCCTATCAAAGGGTATTCCAGTAATCACATCCAACAAGGATTTGATTGCTGAAAAAGGGAATCATCTGACTGCTTTGGCGCTCAGTAACAATACAAGCATAAGATATGAAGCCAGTGTGGGCGGGGGAATTCCTATCCTAAAGACGCTTGAAGAAAATTTGGCAGGTGACCAAATTCTCGAAATTGCAGGAATCGTCAACGGGACAACCAATTATATTCTCACAAAAATGAACAACGAATCTTTAAGTTATGAAACAGCACTTTTAATGGCTCAAAATCTTGGATTTGCAGAAGCAGATCCGACTTCAGATGTTGAAGGTCTAGATTCCGTCAGAAAAATTGCTATCTTAACAAAAATTGGATTGAATATCGATGTGGATTGGAACTCAATTCCTGTAGAAGGAATCACAAAAATTGCAGCTGAAGATATTGCTTTTTTTAATGAGGAAAACTTATCCATAAAGCTTATTGGAATCACAAAGCTCACAAAAGACGGAGTGTATTGTTCCGTTCGCCCGGTTCTAGTTAATCGCTTTTCAAAATTCGCTTCCATTGATAACGAATTCAATGCAATACGTGTTCATGGACAGTCGGTTGGAGAACTCATGTTTATTGGTAAGGGTGCTGGTCAGCTAGCTACAGCGACATCAATACTTGGAGATTTAGTGGATCTAATGTTAAACACAAAAATCAAAATCAACAATCACCTTGAAAAACGAGCTCTTACTCAATTTTATCCGAATAAAGCCAATTGGATTGTAAAGTTGACAGGAGTTTCATCGAACGATATTGCTGAAGAACACTTATCTGTATCTGAAGATACACATTTTATAAAATTCACTGACATAAACGAGGAGAACCTAATCAACAAACTCAATATATTGTCCTCAAAATTATGCTGTGATAACAAATATTATCTGTTATACGAATAGAAGTAAAGGGAGATTTTATGAGTCTTATAGTCCAAAAATATGGAGGTACATCTGTCGCTGATATTGAACGTATAAGAAATGTCGCAAACAGAGTTATTGAAACTAAAAAGAGTGGATATCAGACAGTTGTAGTAGTATCCGCTATGGGTGACTCTACCGACGAGCTCATAAAAATGGCACGTGAGTTAAATCCTAATCCTTCATCAAGGGAAATGGACATGTTAATCTCCACCGGAGAGCAACTTTCTATAGCAATGCTCGCCATAGCCATTGAAAGCAAAGGCTTTGATGTCATTTCTCTTACGGGACCACAATGTGGAATAAAAACGGATGAGATTTATTCAAAAGCTAAAATTGATGAGATCGATACTCGAAGAATAAGACAAGAACTCGAACAGGATCGTATTGTCATCGTCGCGGGTTTTCAAGGTACAACTCAAAATGGAGATATTACGACCCTTGGTAGAGGTGGCTCTGACACAACTGCTGTAGCACTTGCAGTTGCACTAGAAGCAGAACAATGTGAAATATACACCGATGTTCTAGGCATTTATACAACCGATCCACGTTTAGTCAAATCCGCAAGTCTTCTAAAATCAATTAGTTATGATGAAATGCTTGAAATGGCTAAATTAGGAGCTGGTGTTATGCATCCTCGATCAATAGAACTGGCAAGAAAGAATAACACCAAATTGGTGGTTCGTTCTGCCTTTGACTTTAACTCAAACGGAACAGAAATCATAGGAGCGAAAAAAATGGAAAAAGCACAAGTAAGAGGCGTTACAATAGATGAGAACATAGTTAGAATATCTGTACCTAATGTTCCCGACAAACCCGGAATAGCCTTTAAGTTATTCTCTTCACTAGTAGATTTAAATGTACACATTGATATGATCATCCAAAACCTAAACCATGATGGATTAAATGATATTTCTTTTACTGTACCTTCAGAAGATTTGGACCATATCATGCCAGCGATTAATGCTTATGTCGAAGAGGTTGGTTCTTCCCCCGCACGTATAAAGAAAGAGGTCTCAAAATTGTCAATCATCGGAACTGGAGTGACATCCGATGTTAAAATTGCTTCTGGTTTATTTGGAAGATTTTATGATCTCGGCATCAATATAGAAATGATTTCCACATCCGAGATTAAAATATCTTGTATCATCGCTCAGGACAAATCACAAATGGCACTTGAAAGTGTTCATGAATATTTTAATTTATAAAGAAAAGAGAGTCTGATGAAAAATCATCGGACTCTCTTTTCTTTAAACCAGCATAGATTTTACATAGTAAAATCTGGCGTGTTTGTGTTTTGCGAAGCAAAATACATCAGCCTTATGTCTTTCTGATCATTATGTAAAAACATACTAGCCTTTATATCGTACCTTCATCTGAATATTAAATTAAACAGTGTACCTCCTGTATTATCAATGTTTCGTTTCACAAAACATTTTCAGCTACCCACCAAGTACCATCGACGCTGGAGGTAAAATTTTTCGTCAGAAAAATTTCGCGTAGTTGTATTTTGCGTAGCAAAATACATTAGCGGCTATGTCGCTTTATATACTATGTGAGAAACGTTTAATAGCCTTATGTCCTTCTGGTCGTTTTGTAAAATACACTAGCCTCTATGTCACTTTCATTACTCAGCAAAAAACAAAAGAAAAAAGAGTCCGATGATTTCTCATCGAACTCTCATTTTTAAACCAGCAACGTTCTACTCTCCCAGGCAGCTACCCGCCAAGTACCATCGACGCTGGAGGACTTTACTTCTGTG
>JAWSUW010000233.1:0-3631 GCA_033549245.1 Bacillota bacterium
AGTTTATCATTACTATTGCACCAACCATCATTGGAACGGGAATCCCTTTATTTAAGAAACAGAACATTGAATTGGAACTGGAATTAAAGAGTGTTCGGAGGTTTAATCAATTTGCTGAACTTCACTATGTAAGAAGGTGACAATATGGCGATTCAAATGCAGTTGGAAAGATCGGACTGTGGGAAGATGATGACATTCTAGTGTGTATTGCAGCGTTTGACACTAAACTGGGGCTAGCGTATTGTTTGACTTTTCCTGAATACGCTTTTTTGAAAAAGGAGATGTTGATTTATTCAAAAGAGAATCTCACAGGAACGGGAGATTTTGGGGTCGTCATTTCATCAACGGATAAGGCATTTCAAGATATTGCTGCAGAGCTTGGTTTTATAGCAACGGTGGATAATGAAGAGGATGCAATATTTTATTTTGATAAGACTTCTGTAGAATATCAATTACCGAGAGGATTTCATATCACTACGATGAAGGAGACTTATGATCCATTTGAGTACTTAAGAGTCCTTTGGAAGGGATTTAACCATGAAAAAAATGGTGAAGGAGCATTTGTATTCTCGGAAGAAAAAGAACATGGCGTTCATGCTGAAATGAAACGTGCAAACGTTGACTTAGATCTTAAGATAGTTGTAGTTTCACCCGATGGTCATTTCGTTTCCTATTATGGTATGTGGTATGACGAAAAAGCGGGATTTGCAGTTATAGAACCGGTTGCAACCGACCCCGAATATAGACGGATGGGTCTTGGTAAGGCTGCAGTTTTAGAGGGAATTCGCCGTGTAGGAGCATTGGGAGCGAAGAAAATTTTTGTCGGTTCGACCCAGCAATTCTATTATAGTATTGGAATGCGTCCATATGCAATGGCATCGGTTTGGAAGCAGCAACTGTAATTATCATAAACGGAGGTGCACATGAGAACTCGCTATTACTTAGGTTGGTTTAATGATTATTTTGTTGAGAAGTTAGTCATGTTGTTACAAGAAGATATAACGGATAGAAAATCGATTGTTATGGTTAGCGCGAATCCATTTCTAACTGGAGATGACGAGGTTGGTGCCACTGAACGCTCTTGGCTAGATCAAGCCAATATTGTATTTGAAGAATATCATCTGATTGATTATGGTGTTGAGAAGATTGAAGCTCAAAGACTAATTGAAAATGCTTCAGTCATTTTCTTGTTGGGTGGAAACACCATAGAACTGAATGAACTTTTGGTTCAATATGAATTGATGGATTTGATCAAAAAAAGTAATGCCATTGTACTGGGAGCAAGTGCGGGTGCAATCAACATGTCTGCCAAATGGCTATGCTCTAAGTTCACTGGTTACGAAGTTAAAGCAAGCTCTATTTACAACGGTATCGGAACAGATAAATTTTCTGTTCTATCCCATTTTGACCTTGAGAATAACCTGGAAAAGATTCAGGAAGAACTATCCCCTTTATCAGAAGAAATGGATGTATATGCATCGAACAAGGATTGCGCCGTACGCGTAAAGGGAGACAAAATCGATATTTTAGGCAATGTATATTTAATTTCGAAATCAAATATTCAGAAGTTGGAAGAGACGGTGTAGTTGCATACAAATTTTCAAGTTGTCTAGTAGCAAAAGAAAAATACATAAAATGAGAGGCGAGAAAATGAAGTTTATTATTGATCTTGATGGTACACTACTGAATGGTGATCAATCGAATTTAGATTCTGTTGAGTTCATGAAGTACTTGAATGACAGAAATTATGATTATTTAGTCATGACAAATTCAATTAAATCGCCATCATTAATACAAGAAAAATTAAAAAATGTTGGTATTGATATTGGCATAGATAAAATAATGAACCCAATAAATGCGATTAACTGCTATCTAAAAACTAGAGGATTAAGTAATGTCTTTGTGGTAGGTAGTCAAATGGAAGTTGATCAATTAGATGCCGTCATAAACAATGAAAATCCGGAAATTGTTATCCTTCTAGACTTTGAAAAAACGAATGTCAATTACAGTAAACTGCAAGAAGTTTTTAGTCTAATCTGTAAAGGAATTCCTGTAATAACAGCATCAGGGTCCAATTATTACTTGAAGAATGGGCAAAAGGTTTTAGATACAGGTGCTTTCGCGTGTCTGCTGGAAACTGCGGGTGAAATAACCATTCCGGTATTTGGCAAGCCTTCATATGAGTATTTCATGTCAGGCTTAAGATTATTAAATGCTTCATCTAGGGAAGTGATTGTAATTGGAGATGACTGGAAGACTGACATAAAAGGTGCTATGGAAGTTGGTTGCAAGCCGGCTTTAATAAAATCTGGAAAGTACGTTGAAGGTGACGAGTGCTATGTACCGCAAGCAATGTGTTTGGAAAGTTTAATGGATGTTTTTAAGGTTGACGTAAGGAGCTGAGATTATGGCAAAAAGCAAATTGTTGAGAATGGATAATGTCGGTATTGTTGTTGAATCCCTTGATGATGCGATTTCATTCTTTGAAGAGATTGGCTTAAATCTCGAAGGGCGTGCCACTGTTGAGGGTGAATGGGCTGGAAGAGTGACTGGATTGGAATCTCAATCTGTAGAGATTGCAATGATGGTAACTCCAGATGGACACAGCCGAATTGAACTCTCCCGTTTTCAGAGCCCACCGACGACAACCGATCACAGGACTGCACCAGTAAACTCCCTCGGTTACCTTCGTGTTATGTTTACCGTTGACGATATTGACGAAATGGTATCGAGACTTACCAAGTTTGGTGCTCAGCTTGTTGGCGAAGTGGTTCAGTACGAAGATTCGTATCGGCTATGCTACATTCGTGGAACTGAAGGGATTTTAATTGGTTTAGCAGAGCAACTTTGAGATCGCTGAACAGGAACAGGAGAACAACTTAGCTTTTTATGGAGAAAGTAGATTATGAATATGTATCAATACCAGCAAAACCCATACAATTTAATATTGAATGATCTATGCTTGGCCATCAAAGATATTTTGCATGAAACAGTTGGCATCTACTTACATGGTTCTTTAGCTATGAATTGTCATAATCTCAAGAAAAGTGATATAGATATTATTGTTGTAGTTGAAGCAGACCTGAAGTTGAAGTCGGAACTACGATTTTTAATCGAAAAGATAATGGACATTGAATCAAAATATAACACATCACTAGAAATTAGTATTGTGACGAAAGAGAGCCTTAATAATTTTAGCCATCCATCCAGGTTTATCATGCATTATTCAGAGTTTCATAAGGAACGCTATTTAAATGATCCAGAGTATATTTGTGGTTGGAATGAAGATCCAGATTTGGCTGCGCATTTTTATATGATACAAAAACGTGGGATTACGATTGATGGGCAACAAATCAGTTCTCTGTTCAAAGGGGAATATGAAAATGCTTATTGGAATTCAGTCATGAATGATATCAGTTGTGATTTTGATAAGACTATTGAAAATCAAGTGTACTATATTCTTAATTATTGCAGAACACTTATGTATAAGAAAATTAGTGAAGTAAGTTCTAAATTAGAAGGCGGAATCTGGGCGCTGGACAATATTGAAATAGTATAATGTGCACGCTTGTCAAGACACGAAATTGAATTTCTTAGTTATGAACTCCTTTCGTGAATTTTATGCTGCTGC
>JAWSUW010000234.1:0-1626 GCA_033549245.1 Bacillota bacterium
GAGGACTTGAAATGGCAAAATTCACTTACAAAGAGATTTATATGGAAAATGGGAGAAGAATTCTTGAGGTAAACGTGCTCCCCCAAAAATATTGCAACTTTGACTGCATCTTTTGTCCTATTGGACGTTCAAAAGTCAAAGTAGATGAACAAATGACTATTGATGAGCATCAAGAATCCATGAAAGAATTTGATCACATCATCGAAACGGAAAAACCTGATCTGATTTTCATCAATTCTTCTGGCGAAGCTTTGATAAATAGCCAAATCCATGAAATTATAAACTTTATCAAATCTAAGGGTTTACCAATAAGATTGCTCTCAAATGGCTACTTGCTGAACAATCCTGTTTATTCTGAGATTGCCAATATGTGTGATGAAGTCATTGGCGAGATCAAAGTGGTTAATGAAGAGGATTTTCAAAAGGTACAAAGACCAATTCAAGGATACACACTTGAAAACTATATTTTCAATATGATTTCATTTAATCAACAGTACAAAGGAAGATTCATTTTTGAAATTACGATTATTAAAGGATATAATGATGATGAGGAGTCAATAAAGAAACTGAAAAAAATCATCAAGTTACTGAATCCAAGCGAAGTAATTGTCGTAAGAATGGAAGATGAACCTTTCAAGAAAAAACTAGGAATAACCGATCAGCGTTTTGAAGAAATCAAGATGCTCTTGTCATTCAAAAGAGATTTTGAAAAAGGATGGTGATGACTATGAATGAAAATAAACTACTATACGATACACTCAATCTCATGGGTGATGGCGGAACCACAAAAGCCTATGAGTATCTGCTTTCAAATTTAGGACAAATCGACAACCGTTCCAGTCAGGTCTACAATTTTTTATACTGCCTCGCGGCCACATCCGGTAAGCAGGGTGAGGCACTCGACTGGATGGAAGAGGCTATTGTGAAAAAGGGTCTGTGGTACAGACCGGAAGTCTATGAAGATGAGGATCTCGATAGCATCAGAGAGGACGACAGGTTCAAAGAGTATACCTCGCTTTCACTTGCGAGATACCTTGAAGCCAGCAAGACAGTTGAGACTGAATTTACATGGCGTGAAGTGAAAGCAAACACACTTATAATCGTCCTACATGGCAATCAACAAAACAATGTTGTCAGTAAGAGTCACTGGTCTGAAATAGAAAGTCCAGAGACTCAAGTGGAATATCTCCAGTCGCATGAAATCGACTCCTATCAATTGTACAGATGGGAAGACGATGGCGATGGACCGACTCAGCTCAAACAAGTGATTCATTCTGTGGATTGGGACAAATACTCTTCAAAAATTTTGGCAGGTTTCTCGGCAGGTTGCAATACAATCCTACGAGCGATCAAGGAAGAGGACGTGGAATGTGATAAGATCATTCTACAATCTCCTTGGATTCCGTGTATTGAAAGTGAACTGGACGAACTGGTGAGCATAATACTTAAAAAGAAAATTGAAATCCTGATGATTTGTGGTCTAAATGATGAGGTCAGCCTATCACAATGTCTCGAATTTGACAAAAAAGCAAAAGAGACTGGACTGAGTTACAAGACAGTTCTCATAGATGGGCTCGGACATGAGTATCCTGATCATTTTAGGGACATTGTTTCAGAATTTTTGTA
>JAWSUW010000234.1:1636-3585 GCA_033549245.1 Bacillota bacterium
TTACGCTGCTAAGCTTTTGGGTTACCACCTCTTGGTTGCCGCCTTTTGGGTACCTGGTACCCAAAAGGCGGCAACCAAGAGGTGGTAACCAAGACATGAACTGGCCACATGAATATTTCCCGTATGGCATAATAATTGCACGTTAATTTGTTATGCTAAAAAAAGGGGAGACGAATAAATGTCTATATTAGAAAAACTAATGGAAACTGCCGGTTATTTCAATCGAGCACTGCTCAAAGATTCTGCGATTGCGATTACAGATCTGAATCAGTATCTTTATTACATGCCAGGCACCAAATTAAACCACAGAGTTAAAGCGGGTGATCCGATCAAGGAAGGAACCTTGGCTGCAAAGGCAATGAAAAGTGGTGAGCAACAAGTAGCGGTGATGGACAGTAAGCTTTTTGGATTCCCATATATCGGGACTGCAACGCCCGTGTTCGATGAACGTGGTAAGCACGTTATAGGTTGCATATTTATAGGCGAGAACACTGAGACTCAAGAAATGATCAAGGCGAACACAGAAGCCATTGCCGACAACATGATCGCCGTAAATGAGAAAACTCAACTGATCAGTGGCAAGATGCAAGAACTCAGAGCCCTTCAGACTATGCTTATGAACCGACTTGAAACATTTGATGAAGAGCTCAAAGGTATCGAGGCGTTTTCCAAAATCATAGGAGGTATCGCCAAACAGACCAACATGCTTGGAATCAATGCGGCTATCGAATCGGCGAGATTAGGAGAGGCTGGACGAGGATTTGCAGTAGTTGCGGATGAAATCGGCAAACTGGCCAAACGCTCTCAGGAATCAGTAACGAATATTTCTGAAACAACTGAACTGGTACAAATGAACAGCCAAACCATTGTAAGTGAGATGAGTAATATTGGCACTATCACACACGAAATGGATGAAATCCTCAGTAAAGTCGCTGAAGACATAGAGCAAGCATCCGGTATGCTACAGGAATTGAGCAGCATGTCTCAAATAGATTGACCCTTATGCGAGCCTCTGAACAGCTGTTTGAGTGCCGCCGTTTGGGTACCTGGTACCCAAACGGCGGCACTCAAACGGCGGATTTCGAACGGAGCTCAAACAGCTATTCAAAATATAATCCGACTTGGCTACAAATTTGCATGTATTAGATTGAAGTTAATCAACTACAAATTTGAGGAGGATTTATTATGAGAGAAGTTGTAATTGTTAGTGCGGTAAGAACAGCAATCGGAAGTTATGGTGGTACATTGGCGGGAGTTTCTCCGAGTGATTTGGGTGCAATCGTCATCAAAGAAGCGCTTAATCGAGCCAAAATTGCTGGCAGTGATGTCGATGAAGTCTATATGGGCTGTATTTTACAGGCAGGTCACGGACAAGGTGTGGCGAGACAAGCATCTATAAAAGCTGGAATTCCAGTTGAAGTGCCGGCTACAACCATCAATATGCTCTGTGGATCTGGCCTTAGAACCGTGTCATTAGCGGCACAGATTATCCAATCAGGTGACTGCGAGACCATCGTAGTGGGTGGTACTGAGAATATGAGCATGGCGCCATACTTACTTGAAAATGCTCGTTTTGGTTACAGAATGGGTGATGGCAAAGTAAAGGATTCCATGGTGTTTGATGCACTCACTGACGCGTTCAATGACTATCATATGGGAATGACAGCAGAAAATTTGGCTGACAAATATAACATCACACGTGAAGAGCAGGATGCTTTTGCTACTGCAAGTCAAAACAAAGCTGAAAAAGCCATTGCTGAAGGAAGATTCAAGGCTGAGATCGTACCGGTGGAGATTCCACAAAGAAAAGGAAATCCGATTATTTTTGATACAGATGAGTTTCCAAAAGCGGGTTTGACGATAGAAAAACTCGGAAAACTTAGACCTGTCTTTAGAAAAGAAGGTTCAGTTACAGCAGGTAACGCCTCAGGAATCAACGATGGCGCAGC
>JAWSUW010000235.1:0-3562 GCA_033549245.1 Bacillota bacterium
GTGGCGAATTTGGAGATACTTTCACAGCTAAAATTGATGTCATAGAGATGCTAGGCAAGGAAAAAATTCTTCATGTTCGTTTAAAAAATGATTCTGAACTTATCATTTCTACTCCGGGTCATTATAAATATGTTGAAAATGAGGAACACTCATTTGGGTTCGATGTTGAGTCCATACATTTCTTTGATACGGAGACAGGTTTAAGAATCAATAAATGATTGGACCATAATGGTCATAAAGGATGTGAATCAAGAATGGCAATAACAATCAAAGATGTCGCAAAACTGGCCAATGTCTCACCATCGACAGTATCGAGGGTCATATCACAGAGTCCCAGAATCAGCGAGGCCACTAAAGTAATTGTTTATGCAGCAATGGAAGAACTAAAATACAAGCCAAATGCTATTGCGCGAAATCTGGCAAACGCATCTACAAAAACACTTGGACTTATTATTCCAAACAAGGAAGAAAACTTGTTTAAGAATCCTTTTTTCATCCAAGCGATGCGTGGCATAAGTATTTATTCTCAAAAGAAGAATTACAAAATTATGTTCAATTATAGTGAAAATCCTGAAGATGAGCTGAATTATGTCAGAGAGTTCGTTCACTCGAAGTGGGTGGATGGCATCATCTTATTGACAGCTTATGAGAATGACCTTTGCATCGACTATTTGAGTCAACAGGAATTTCCTTTTGTTGTTATTGGAAGACCATATAACGTTCATGATATCATGTGGGTAGACAATGATAATTTTCAAGCGACATACAACCTAGTCAACAAACTGATTCAAAAAGGTGACCATGATATTGCATTTATTGGTGGTCCCCAAAGATACATTTTCTCGAAAGATAGACTTGAAGGTTATAAAAGAGCACTTGATTTAAGAAATCTTTCTGTAGATGAGCAGTTGATCTTTGAAACATATGACTTTACTGATGATTATGGATATGAGGCAATGGGAAGGATTTGTGAACACAAGATTCCAGATGCTGTAGTGACGACTGATGACTTACTGGCATTTGGTGTTCTCAGATATATTAAAGAACATCATTTGAAGATCAAAGTCACTGGATTCAACAATACACCTTTATCTGAATATCAGGAGCCACCACTTACATCTGTAGACATCAGAGCAGAGGACCTCGGATATAATGCCGCTAAATTACTGATCAAATCACTGGAGGGCAATGAAAATCCTGTGAATCATTTTATTGTTGGTACTGAACTTGTGGAAAGAAAATCTACTGAAAAATAGCGAAAAACCAAGAGTGCAAGCAATGGGTTATCAAATCAAACTGAGACGCTAGTAAGTTTGCAACCTTACTGTGTAGAACATAGACACATGTGGCTAGTATAGTTTCGCTTCGCGAGAACCATACCTACGCCCAATGTTTCGTTTCACAAAACATTGTTACTACACGAAAGCCAAGAGTGCAAGCACTAGATGTTATCAAATCAAACTGAGACGCTAATAAGTTTCCTTCGGAAACTTAACTACGCGAAAAGGAGCCATTGCAAAACTGATTTAACTAGTTTTGCAACAGCTCCTTTTTATTTCATCAACTTACCAATTGTTGTGAGGATTTCGTCTACGACGTCATAATCTCCATCTTTGATTCTATCGATGAGGCATGTATTCATATGTTGTTCTAGAATGATTCTACTCAGGGAATTCAGAGCGGATTGTGCAGCGGCAATTTGATTTAAAATATCATCACAATAGACGTCCCGGTCAATCATCCCTTTAATCCCTCTGATCTGGCCTTCAATTCTGTTACAGCGGTTAGCAAGTAGCTTTTTCTCGTTTTCTGTCCTCATGGTCTGGCGACCACAATCACAGGATGGATCTTCGATGTCACACGTGTTTGGTTTGATAGTGGCTTGACTCATGATTCCTCCTATATCTTAAAGGTCTTTAATCTGAGAGCGTTCGTTAATACAGAAACTGAGCTCATGGACATTGCTGCAGCTGCGAATATCGGACTGAGAAGAGGTCCTCCAAAAGCGTACAGGACACCAGCCGCAACAGGTATGCCAATTATATTATAGATAAATGCCCAAAACAAGTTTTGTTTTATATTTCGGATCGTTTTTCTGCTGAGCTGAATTGCTGTGACAACATCGAGAAGGTCGCTTCTCATCAGGACGATATCTGCTGATTCCATTGCCACATCTGTTCCTGATCCGATGGCAATTCCGATATCAGCTTGAGCCAATGCTGGAGCGTCATTGATACCATCTCCGACCATGGCGACATTTCGACCACTTTCCTGTAATTTTTTGACTTCAGCCGCTTTGTCACCAGGTAAAACTTCAGCTAAAACTTCGTCAATTCCAACATATTTTGCGATTGCACCGGCAGTTTTTTTATGATCACCAGTAATCATTATGGTTTTGATGTTGAGTTTGTGCAATCTCTTTATCGTTTCAACACTATTGTCTTTCAGTACATCCGCAGCAGCGATTATACCTGCGACTTTTCCACCTATTGCGAGGAGCATAGGCGTTTTTCCTTCATCCGCATAAAGATCGAATTGAGTGAGATGTTCCTGAGGATCTATCCCATTTTCCTGAAGTAGTTTAATATTACCGAGAAGCACTTCGCTTTGATTGATCATTGCTTTGATGCCTCTACCTGGAATTGCAGAAAATTCATCTGTTTTGAAGCGCTGGATATTCATTTCTTGACCCTTTTTGACTATGGATTCTCCAAGAGGGTGTTCACTGCCGTATTCAGCAGAGGCGGCATATGTTATAATGTCTGCATCGCTGAATCCATTGACTGCATAAATATCAGTTACTTCAGGTTTTCCTTTTGTAAGTGTTCCTGTTTTGTCAAAAACTATGGTATCGATTTTATGCGCCGTTTCGAGAGCGCCACCGCTTTTTACGAGTACGCCGAGCTCTGCGCCTTTACCAGTTCCAACCATGATTGCTGTCGGAGTTGCGAGTCCTAGGGCACATGGACAAGCAATAACAAGTACTGAAATGAAGACTTTAAGTGTGAATACAATATCTTGTCCTGATATAAACCATATTGCACTGGAAATAATAGCGATCAAGAAAACGATTGGTACGAAATATCCAGAGATAATATCGGCCATTCTGGCTATTGGAGCTTTGCTGCCTTGAGCTTCTTCAACCAACTTTATGATGTGCGCAAGAGCTGTTTCATCACCGACTTTTTCAGCCTTATATTTCAATGAGCCGGTTTTATTTAAACTTGCACTATAAACTTTGTCTCCAACATTTTTTTCTACAGGAATACTTTCGCCGGTCAACATGGATTCATCGATACTGGAATAGCCTTCAATCACTGAACCGTCAACTGCAATTTTGCCTCCTGGCTTGACAATCAATATGTCACCAAGTTCGATTTCTTCGACAGGCATCTCAATCTCTTCATCTCCATTAATGACGATAGCGGTCTTTGGAGTGAGTCCAATGAGTTTTTTTATAGCCTCTGATGTTTTCCCTTTTGATATGGTTTCCAGTGTCTTGCCAAGTAGAATAAGCGCGATTATGACACCAGCTGTTTCGAAATACATATGATGTACAGCC
>JAWSUW010000236.1:0-3562 GCA_033549245.1 Bacillota bacterium
ATAACGAGGATGAAAAACCCTAAAATAGGGTTTGAGAGTTAATTTTTTCAGGAAGTTAGGATATAAAGAACTATCTCTGATATGTTATGAGATAGTTCTTTTTTATGTTGATTAGATGTTTATCTAATTTAATTATATTTTGTTGTTGACTAATACATGTGTCTATTTTACAATATAATTATCTAATATATGAAAGGGTGATTATATGAACATCTTAAAGAATAAAGATTTTAGAAATTTAATGATTGGTAAAGCGACTTCAATATTGGGATCGAATATGCAACAATTTGCTTTGTCACTTTATGTGCTTGCCATTACAGGTTCAGCTACAATTTTTGCGTCGATGCTGGCGATTTCTATACTTCCTCGAATTTTTCTCTCACCGGTAGCTGGTGTTTTCGGTGACTGGTTTGACCGTAAGAAGATGATAGTAAGACTTGATTTGCTGAATGGTTTTTTGATTGGTGGCTATGCGATTTATTTCTATTTGAACAACGGATTGAGTCTTTTTAGTATTTATGTACTTGTTATTGTTCTGGAGATCATCGAAATCTTCTTCGGTAGTGCAATGATTGCTGTAATTCCAAGTATTGTTGAGAAGGAAAGGCTTTTCGATGCGAACAGTGTGCGTTCTGTTGTTTCCAGTACGGCAAATATCATCTCGCCTATGCTCGCTTCTGCTCTTTACGCATTTTTCGGACTTCAAATTATGTTGATTGTCAATGCGATTAGTTTTATTCTCTCTGCAATCCTTGAGATGAGCATTGATATCCCAAAAAACAATAAAGAGCCTGAAAAGATAGATTTGCATAATTTCAAAAGAGATTTTATAGAAGGGTTAGGTATACTTAAAAGATATAAAATATTACTAAACATCATCGCTTTTGGAGTGTTTCTAAATTTCTCATTAGGACCTTTGATGAGTGTGGGAATCATATTTGTAATTATAGATGTGCTTGGTGGGACTGAAATACAATATGGTGTTGTTTCCACTATCTTCGCAGCGTCGATGCTGATTTCACCAATGGTGTTGGGTAAACAAGCAAAGAAAATTGAAATTGGGAGATTGCTCATAATGACATTTTTTTTAATCAGCATCCTTGTTCTAGTTCTTGCATTTTTCTCCAGCAACGGCTTTATTCAAAACTTTGCTACTAATACTATTCCTATGGTGCTGATTACATCAATGTTGTTTTTGATTGGTTTATTTGTTACTATTGTAAATATAGCACTGGGAACTATGTTCCAGACTATTGTCCCAGGAGAATTTATGGGACGGGTAGGTTCGGTTATGGAGCTTGGGTTGATCGCTACGATTCCAATAGGTCAAATTTTATTCGGAATTGGTATTGATCTATTCTCAGCTGGAATAACGTTTGCAATTGTAGGTATTATTGTACTCGGTGCAACTATTTACTTTAGAAAGCCATTTTTAAAGGTTGAAAAGGAGGAGCCATGCAATTTGAATTTTTTCCAAGTGAAAGCAGAATAGTTGATTTACTCTTTTTCCCAGAGTCCATTTTTTATGATAAGAAATATAGAAAAGAGCTTGAGTCAAGTCCATACATGGAATATATTCCTGAGGAGTCAATGAAGCAATATGATATATATGTAGAAATTTTGAAGCCATATGAGAAAGCCATACAAAAATTCTACTTTGATGAGCAAAGTCTGCCTTCTTTGCTGTCAAAATCATATGCCCCTTTTGGTTATAAAACCACTGGAGCATATCTTGAGTTCATTGCCAATCTAAGTGAGGAAGCATTAATGAACTGTTTTCTAACCAAGTTGACATCGCTGGCCAATGGGGCACAGGGTACCCATGAAAATGAGATTGCGATTGATACGGATTCATATATTGAACTGCTGGAGCAGATTCCTCTTGGTGATGAAGAACGCTGGAAGATTTCAAAGTTATTGAGACATCCAAAAGAGATGACTCTTGAATGGATTCAAATGATTCGAATCATAGAACCATTATTTGATGAAATTTATAGATTGAGGGAAAGTGAAGTCGTTGAAATGGGAGAGAAAATTACTCGAGAACTGACTTTGACAGATGGTGAATCAATAGTTGAGATGAGCAATGAAATGCTGAGTAAAGAACTTCTTCCAAGCGGGAATATTTTGATTTCAGTCATCAACAATTATATGTTGGAATTCAATACTCGAAGCAATATCCAGTACATCAGGTGGGGACTCGACATTGAAGAGCTTATGGAAAAAATCAAGAATGCAAAAGAAAGTGAGTTGAAAGAACGTGTCCTTCTATTCAAGAATCTAGGGGATAAAACCAGGTATGAGGTAGTCAGATTGATAGCACAAGGTGTTGAAACGGCAAAAGAGATTGCAGAAATCCTAGGCGTATCTCAAGCTACTATTTCATACCATATCGGGAACCTGACATCCAGCAAATTGATTCTACTGGATAGACGTGAAGGGAACTATAATTATAAAGTGAACTTTGATTATCTGGAATCTGCATATCTGAAAATGTTGAAAGATTTCAACAAGAATATGGATTAGTCTTTTTAACATAAATCCCGCTGATTCATCCAGCGGGATTTTTAGTGTTCATATCTAATCTTTTTTAACAACTTCATTCACTGAGTTGTCTTCTTTATCTACAAGAGCATGATCAAGTACAACGGAATTTATGATTTCATTGATAATATGATCTTCCCTAACTTCTCGGACCTTTTTACGAACGATCTCTTCAACTTCAAATTCTTGCTTCAATCCGGCATTAAGTGAATAAATCATCAACACAAGAATGATGGCAAAAGGCAATCCTGTTATAACGGATGCGGTTTGTAATGCTGTCAAACCACCACCAATAAGTAGCGTTGCTGCAACTACACCTTCCATTACTGCCCAGAAGACTCTCTGAGGTACCGGCGAGTCCAATTTCCCTCCAGAGGTTAAGTGATCCACAACAAGTGAACCTGAGTCTGATGAAGTAACAAAGAATACCGTAACTAGCACAATACCGACAATCGATAATATGCTGTTAAGTGGCAATGCGTCCAACATAGCAAAAAGTGCAATTGACGCATCTTGTTTGACCGCGGACACGATATTCGCCAATCCGTTTGTTTCTAGGAAAATTGCGGTTCCACCAAATACGGACATCCAAAAAAACGATAGTAGCGAAGGAAATAGCATAACCCCCAAAATAAATTCCCTAACAGTTCTTCCTTTGGAGATTCTAGCTATAAACATGCCTACAAATGGTGACCAGGAAATCCACCATGCCCAATAAAATATGGTCCACACACCTTGCCAGTTTGTATTTCTAAAGGTTTCCGTCCATAAACTCATCTCAACAAAATTGGACATATAATAGCCTATATTTTGCGTAAAGCCACTCATTATGAAAACTGTCGGACCCGCAAATAAAATGAACACTAAAAAGACTCCCGCAAGAACCATATTGATTTCACTCAGTCTTTTGACTCCTCCATCGAGTCCCATAACAACTGAAATTGTAGCCAAAGCTGTTATACCGATGATTAGACCTACTTGAATCGGAATGCTGATGGATATGCCAAATAAATGATTC
>JAWSUW010000237.1:0-3502 GCA_033549245.1 Bacillota bacterium
ATCCTTTCAAATTAGCTAATACCAATACTATTATAGCATATTTTAAATAGGAATTCAACTAACTTTGGAAAGAACCAAAAAAGTATACCACGTGATGGAAAAAAAGTAGGCCACTTGTGATGGTAAAATAGTAGGCCACTTATAAGTACAGTGATGGTAAAAAAGTGTACCACCACAGGTTTAAATGAGCACCTACTTTAAGGCAGTAGGTGCAATTGAAAATTTAAGATTGACTAACGATTTTTGAAAAATTCAAGATAAGCCTCAATCCCGTCCTTATTTCGTTCATAAGCAGGATAACCTTCAAAAGTCTCATAAATATCTGTGTGTAAATCTGGATATGGCTGTGCTTCATCTGCTAGAGTTCTCTTGTTAAGATCAGATCTCAATAATACAACTTGGTTCTCAAGACCCTGAGCATAGTTAAGTAAAGCTGCTATTAGTTCGTTGGTTTGCTGTTCCTTCACTGCTAACAGCTCCTGCTCATCATACTCTAAAATATTATTCATGATTTTGACCCCCAAATTTCGTTTGTAGTAGGCGATAAGAATCCTTGACATTCATATTCAAGATATGCGATTTAAAGGTAAGGCGATCTATTAAAGCCGCCAGCATGATGTCATTATCAAAGATCTGAGTCCAGTTGGAAAATTCAAGATTTGTTGTTACGATAATACTTGCACGCTCCGAACGTTCGGAGATAACCTGAAACAAAAGCTCGGATTGATGCCTGTTAAATGTCAAATACGATAATTCATCTAGAATCAACAAATCCACTTTTGAAAGGCTTTTTTCGAATTTCGAGAACCGCTTGAGTTCCAATGCCTCTGTTAGTTCATGAACTAAGTGCGAAGCTGTGAAGAACTTGACGTTAAACCCCGAGTAACAAGCGCTAAGTCCCAACGCTAAACTCAAATGCGTTTTTCCAGAACCTGGATTTCCAATCATTATTACGTTTTGCTTTTTTTGAATGTAATCACAGCTTGCAAGTTCTTGAATATGTGATTGTGAAACGTGCTCAAGACGTTTAAAATCAAACTCATCCAGAGTTTTGTAAAATGGAAATTTCGCAGCCTTTAATCTTCTCTTTTGAACATTTTCTTGTCGAATCGAAACTTCACGCTTCATGAGTCTACTTAAAAAATGTTCATAGCTTTCATTAGGCTCCATTTGCCTGATCACTTCTTCAAAACTATTGAATGTTGGCGTCCTTAGTTGCTTCGAATAGAGTTTGATGATCTCTTTTTGCGGATTCATTTTATTCATAAAGCCACCGCTCGATCTAAAAGTGAATCATATTTTGCAAGCGAAGGTGCCTCTACATGGACATCACCATTATTACATGGTAACTGACGGGGTATATCAAGATTTGATTGAGATAACATCGAAGTTAGAACGCCAATGCTTAGATTGTTAAAGGTATTTTGATCAAGGACTTTCGAGACTTTGTCCTGGCCATGCTCGATACACAAGCGTAACAGTTTAATCATTTCTTTAGGAGACTCTAGTTGTTCACCAAAAGCCATAATTCTTTGACTCAAACATTGTTTTACAGGTTTAGCATTGTAAGCACTGCGAGGCCGACGTTCAATAATATCAATATAGTGCTCAAGTTTATAATGAACACTCGATTTTTTATAACTTCGTGTATAGCCAGCAATTGTTGTTCCCTTATAAAGAACCTCAACGTGATTGCCGTAACCCTTTACAGTTACACATTTCCCAACATACTGATAAGGAACAGAATACTGAACCGTATCAAATCTTATCAGAGAAAATTCATCCACATCAACCAAATTTTGTTTGCTGGTGTCGTAAACATAGTTTGGCATATGAGTGAAAAAGGGTTGCTCCAGTGTAAACATTTCACCGACCGTAAGGTCTCTTCCTTTGATTTTATGTTTTCGATATTCAATGCATTTTTTCAGCAGGTCATCGTTAAGTACCTCTATAGATTTAACTTTGGGTATGGGAACCAAAACATTGCGTCTAATAAAACCGACTAAGCCTTCAACCAGTCCTTTTTCATGCCCAGACGCAATATTACAAAATTCTGGTTTAAAGGCATGATGCGCTGCAAAAGCCTTGTAACCATCTTGTACTTTTGCATGCAAGCCAAAACCTTCTTTTACAGCCACCTTGGCGTTGTCAAAGATAATTCGTTTAGGAGAGCCATTGAAATGCATCAATCCCGCTAGTAGTCCTTCTAAAAAACTTTCCTCGTTTTGTCTGTAGAAAGCTTTTACAAAGATATCCGCACTATTGCATTGGCGCATACAAAACAGATTCACTTTAGTTTTTACGGTATCTTCGTAAAACGTGGCTTCACCCCAATCGATCTGAATAGCCTCAGCAGGGTTATAACTTAATGGAACAAACACTTTTGATGTCTTTTTCTTTAGTTCTGCTACAAGTGGACGCAGAGTTGATTCACCGCCAGGGAATTCATGCTCTTCCACAAGTCGCTTGTAGATTCGTCGTGTCGTATGCTTTTGCTTTTTGATGTTTTCTGCTTCATCTTCAGCGAGATAGCCTTTGATGCGTTCTACAATGTCGTCAGTTACGACATAGGGCTTTCTTCCACTGACTCCTAGCCGTTCCCATGGAACGATTGATCCATCTAGGTACTTTTTTACAGTCGTTCGCGAAATTCTAAGCAATCGTGCAATTTCTCGTTGCGATTTATTTTCATGAACGTGATAATGCCGTATTTTTTCATACATCTCCACTTCTATAATCATCCTTTCAGTACCTCCTATCGAAATAGTCTGAACTTACTAATTCTATAGGATTTTAGGGTGAAGTGGTCTACTATTTTCTCAGCACAATCATCTTTATTGGTACACTATTATTCTAGCATTCATATCAAACCCATAATCTCTCATATATATTCTGAACATGCTCATTAATGAATCCATCTATACCCCTACTTTCTACTAAACAAAAGACTAATCATGTTGTCATTTACATTGTCGCTGATTGTGTAGATGCGTTGTTTGATTTTCTCAATACGTTCCTGAAGATGTTTATAAGCTGACTCAGTAGTCATGAATTCTGTTTCTGTCTTGCGTAATAAATCTACATCATTAGATACTGCTTCAAGAATATCAACCACAGTATATAATAGGTTACGCTGGTGAGTATCTTTTACATAAGTTGCATCAGCCACAAGTGTATTCTCTTCTAGGAAAATAGTTAATTCGGCTGCTGAAAAATATTCCTTGTTGTTGAGTTCCATTGTTAAACGTTCGATTATTTTCATTGTGTACCCCTTTCAATTTGCTTGATTTTATAAGGGAATTAGCCGTTTTATTTTTCAGAGTAGTAAGTTACCTCTGAGAGCATAAGTCTGCTAATTCGCCATGATTATTACAGTAGTTGCTTACGTTTGTATTATCTTCCACAGTTTCTAATGCGTCATTGATGACTTCATTACTGTAAGTGCTGTTTTGTGTGTTCATGATTATCAACCTTTCTGATTTATTGCATGAAAAAAGAGCCT
>JAWSUW010000238.1:0-3487 GCA_033549245.1 Bacillota bacterium
GGTAGATCCATCCATTATGGGTATAGGACCAGTACCATCATCTCAAAAGGCACTCGAAAAAGCTGGAATGAAGCTTGAAGATATGGATCTCATTGAAGCAAATGAAGCGTTCGCAGCACAATCACTCGCAGTGGGTAAGGAACTGAACTGGGATGCTTCAAAAGTAAATGTCAACGGTGGCGCAATCGCACTTGGTCACCCAGTTGGAGCCAGTGGAGCAAGAATCCTCGTGACATTACTACATGAAATGGAGAAGCAAGAGGCGTCTTATGGCCTCGCAACATTATGCATTGGTGGAGGTATGGGCACAGCACTTATTGTAAAGCGATAATCAGGAGGGGATACATTGAATAAGCGAACGTCACTTCAGCCCCAAGAACTTTTGGAACTCTATGAAAACATCTTTGACCATTCCTATAACTGGATGGTGGTTGTCGACGCAGATGGCAAAATCATCCTGATGAATGAGCCTTATTGCGAATTTTTAGGGTTCACAACTGAAGAGGTCATAGGCATGCATGTAACAGAGGTCATTGAAAATACCCGCATGCACATTGTTGTGAAAACAGGTGAGCGTGAGATTGGTGACGTACAACAGATCAAAGGCAACCAAATGATTGCAGACCGTGTCCCCATTTACAGGGATGGCAAAATAATCGGTGCTGTTGGATCCGTGATTTTCAAAGACATCGTGGAACTGGATTCTTACGTGAAACGTGTGACCACCATGGAAAAAGAGCTCGATTTTTATAAAAAGGAACTTAAAAAAGCACTTGGAAGCCGTTTTACGTTTGAAAACATCATTGGAAACAGCAGAGCCCTTGAAAAGGCTAAAGATATGGCACTTCAGGTATCTATGAGTAAATCCAGTATTCTGTTGCTCGGAGATAGCGGTACGGGGAAAGAACTTTTTGCTCATTCGATTCATAATGCCAGCCCGAGAAGCAATTATCCACTCATCAAAGTGAACTGTGCCAGTATACCGAGTGAGCTTCTCGAATCAGAGCTATTTGGTTATGAACCAGGCGCTTTTACCGGAGCGGGTAAAAATGGCAAGCCCGGCAAATTTGAGCTTGCTGACAACAGCACGATTTTTCTCGATGAGATTGGAGACTTGCCACTTGCTATGCAAGCCAAACTTCTAAGAGCGCTTCAAGAGAAGGAAATAGAACGGGTTGGCGGGACAAAGAGCAAAAAGCTTGATGTTCGTATTATTGCTGCGACCAATAAAAATCTGGAACAAATGATCAAGGATAAATTATTCAGGGAAGACTTATATTATAGGCTGAATGTCATACGGATCACCATTCCTTCTTTAAGGGAGCGACAAGGGGATATACCAATTCTGACAAAATACCTCATCAAAAAACTGTCCAAAGAGATGGATCGTTTTGTAACCGGCATTTCTGAGGAGGCGATGAAACTGCTCGTATCCTACGATTGGCCGGGCAACATCCGCGAACTCGAAAACGCTATTGAACGTGCGATCAATTTGGTGAACAAAGAGGCTGTGATTGATGTGGTACATTTGCCATTCTATATCCGTGAGCAGAATTCTGAACTCGCGGGAATGGCTACAGGTGAGGGATTACGAGATCTGGTGGCTCAGCTTGAAATCAAAGAGATCAAGAACGCACTTGAAGTGTCGGGCAACAATAAACAGCAGGCGGCAAAGTTTCTTGGTATCAGCCGTACCAATCTTTATGAGAAGATGGCAAAATATGGGTTGTAGGGAAACCAAACACCATACTGAAATCAGACACTCGTATTAAATTCTTGTTAATCTTTAGACTAATGTGGTTTTTCAATTGATACTTGTTGAGGTTTGTAACAATCTTTGTTAAGTTTTCGAAACATTGTGTCTGTTATCCGTACACTTTGGCTTTAACTCATTATAAATGACCAACAATTGAACAGCCGTTGAGGCGAAAAACCATTAGTGCAGTGCTCAAACAATTGGAGTACTGCACTTTTTATGTGCTGTCCAAAAAGTTGGCAACGATTTTGCGTATAGATATTAGTACAAGCTTGTAACACATGATATTTCAAAATTATTGCAGGGAGGTTATTGGATGGCAGTGAAATTTTTGACCGCTGAAGAGGCAGTAAAACTGGTTACTTCATCAAGCACAATTGCCACAGGTGGCTTTGTAGGAAATGCAGTGCCGGAAGAATTAGAGATTGCCATTGAGAATCGGTTTATTGAAACCGGCGAGCCGAAAGCGTTGACTTTGGTTTATGCGGCCGGACAAGGTGATGGAAAGACCAGAGGTCTTAACCACTTCGGACATGAAGGATTACTGAAGCGTGTTATTGGAGGTCACTGGGGACTCGTTCCCAAAGTGCAAAAGTTGGCGCTGGAAAACAAAATAGAAGCATATAATTTTCCACAGGGCTGTATATCACATTTGTTTAGAGATATTGCGGCGAAGAAGCCAGGAACTATAACCAGAGTGGGGCTAAAGACATTTGTGGATCCTAGAATCGAAGGTGGAAAACTCAACTCAGTGACAACTGAAGATTTGGTTGAACTGATTGATATTCTTGGTGAGGAGCATTTGATTTACAAGTCCTTTCCAATCGATTTCGCATTTATCCGTGGAACATATGCAGATGAAAATGGCAATGTCACAATGGAAAAGGAAGCCGGATCACTTGAAGTTTTGTCCATCGCACAGGCATGTAAAAACTCTGGCGGAAAGGTCATAGTACAAGTTGAGAAAGTTGTGAAAGCAGGAACTCTGGATCCAAGACTCGTTAAAATCCCAGGAATCTATGTGGATACCATTGTTGAAGTTGCAGATATGAATAATCATATGCAAACTTTTGCCGAAGCTTATAACGCCAGTTATACTGGCAATATAAAAGTTCCGGTGCACTCGGTTAAACCGATGGTGCTTGATGAACGAAAAGTCATTGCAAGAAGAGCGGCTATGGAACTTGTACCCCATGCGATAGTCAACCTTGGTATAGGAATGCCGGAAGGTGTAGCTGTTGTGGCCAACGAAGAAGGTATTGGCGATGAGATGATTCTCACGGTAGAGCCTGGCCCGATAGGTGGAATTCCAGCAGGTGGTTTGAGCTTCGGCGCTGCGACCAATCCTCAAGCGATTATCGATCAGCCATATCAGTTTGACTTCTACGATGGTGGTGGACTAGATGTCGCATACCTTGGTCTTGCCCAGTGTGATTCAGTAGGTAACATCAACGTGAGCAAGTTCGGTCCCAAAATTGCAGGAGCAGGTGGTTTTATCAACATCACACAAAATGCAAAAAAAGTCATATTCTGTGGCACTTTTACTGCCGGAGGGCTTAAAGTTGAGGCTGCTGATGGTAAACTGATTATACATGAAGAAGGCAGATCGAAGAAGTTCATTCAAAACGTCGAGCAAATCACATTCAGTGGAGATTATGCAAATGAAGTGAATCAAACCGTTCTTTACATTACAGAACGTGCAGTATTTGAACTTGGAAAAGAAGGTATCGT
>JAWSUW010000239.1:0-417 GCA_033549245.1 Bacillota bacterium
CAGGAAAGGCAGGAAAAAAAGGGAAAACCGATGCAATGTCGAATACTTTAAAGTAGATTGGTACTGGTTTGCACCTGTCCCCAATCTTTTCCTGCACTCCCTGCACTTTCCTGCAATTAATCTACTTAAGGAGCTCGCCATGATCAATGCCATAGAGTTTGAATCCAGCGTCGAATACGACTTATATGACTGTGACTTCGGATGTGAATTCCTCAAAAACTACCAAATCATCGAATGCATCAACAGCACCCCCGGCAGCTCCATATTCAAAATCGAGCGGCTTCAAGATGGCGCATTCTTCACGCTCAAAGCCATCAGACATATCGAGAACATTAAATTCGACATCGAAAAATTGACCGGACTGGACCATCCCGGACTCGCACGCATCACCCGACATGGGCAATCAAAAAACTATCA
>JAWSUW010000239.1:427-3482 GCA_033549245.1 Bacillota bacterium
AATACATCATCAAACCCTACATAGAAGGCATGACGCTCAGACAATACATACTCGGCAAAGGTCCAATGAATGAAATGGAGGTAAAGCGGGTCGCCAATCAATTGATCGACGTATTTGAATACCTACACTCGCGCCCCGAGCCCTTTATTTTCAGAGATCTTAAGCCTGCCAATATCGTTGTCACCCCGGAATTCCAAATCGTACTGATCGATCTTGAGACCATGCGCCAAACCAGAAATGAACAAGCTTCGGATACATTTTATGTCGGCACACATGGCTATGCGTCACCGGAACAATATGGTTACAAGCAATCCGATGAACGCTCTGACATCTACACCATCGGAGCAACACTGTATTTTCTGCTCACCGGACTTGAGCCGACAATCAATATCAAAAATCTCAAACATGTAACCGATGTCAATCCCGAAATATCATCTCATATGGCATCCATCATAAGCACATGCATGGCATTTAATCCAGAAGATCGATTCAAAAATGTGAGCGACATCAAAAAAGCCCTCCACAAGAAATACCATATCAATCCAAAGACCAACAGAATGGCGAAAATCAGTGCATGTGTACTGCTCATTTTAGTAATGTTATTCAGCTTTAGACATATGGCACTGGAAGCAATAGTGGATATAATCGAAGAAAAAGGATATATTGAACCAGAGGTAGAAACAAAAGTGGAAACGAAAATCAATGTGGTGATGAGAGATCCTTCAGTGGGAAATCTCCCTACGATCAATTTGCCAAGAACTGATGAAATCTATATGATTGAAGGTAAAAGCACGGAACTGTTTCCTCCAGAACCTGAAAGTATAAGCGAGACAATAAATAGACCAAATGAGGAGCAAGAACCCGTAGTGGTGGAAGAACCGGTGGCGGAGCCACTGCCAGAACCGGAGACAGCTATAGAAGATACCATTGCATCCGTGACAGTACCAAAACCTGAAATCGGACCTGAACCAGAGCCTGAGCCGGTACAGGAATATAAACCTGAACCAGTTCTGGAATCGAATTACATTTCGCCCGTTGATCATGAGGAGTATCTTAGTATTCCAACAAAGTTTATTTATCTCGAGAATGAAATAGGTTCTGTTGGATATCGACTTCTTGGTGGAAAGATAATTTTTAAATTTACTTATGAAGAATCTCCGAGTCGAGAATGGGGTCACCTGTTTTTAATGGGCGACACACCTGGATTATCACATGAATTCAAATTTCCTGAAGATGCATTGTCTTTTCTGGTAACTATTGATCTATATGAATACAAACAATTCAAAGAAGGAATTATCATAGGATTCGGTGGGAGTTTCATGGGTGTGAATGATGAATTCTGCGACTATTTAGGGTTTTGATCTTAATCTTTTCCCGCACTCCCTGCTTTCCCTGCACTCCCTGTACTTATAGAACTTAAGGAGTCTCAAATGACACATGCGTATTACTTCAGCCCAACGGGCACAACAAAAACCATCATCGAAACCATTGCAAGGATAATTGACATGGAATCAGTATCCCATAACATCACGGGACCCGAAAATAGGACACCAGTGCCACAATTCACACCAGAGGACCTGATCATCTTCGGTGTCCCGGTATATGCCGGCAGAGTTCCGAATGTTCTCAAGACATATTTGAGCAAAATAAGAGGCGGCGGAGCACGTGGAATTGCCATAGTGGTATATGGGAATAGACATTACGATGATGCGCTCATCGAACTGACGGATATCCTAACGACATGTGGAATCACCGTTGTGGCTGCAGGTGCATTCATCGGACAACATTCATTTTCAGAGATTCTTGCTAAGGGCAGACCGGACAAGTCGGATATTGCGATTGCAGAGGCATTTGCGACTGATATCAAGAATAAGAATCCCAAATTACCTGTTACACCATCCGGCAACAGACCATACAGATCTTATTACAGGCCAGTGGATGAAAATGGTGAACCAGTGAACTTTAAAGACATAAAGCCCATAAAAGCTGACCATTGCATCCAGTGTGGGCACTGTGAAACACTCTGTCCGGTGGAAGGAATCTGCATCAAATGCTGTGCTTGTGTGAAGGCGTGTCCAGTTGGAGCCAGAATGTTCGATGATTCAAGATTCGTCGCACATAAAATTGAACTTGAAGAGCAATTCTCAGAGCGTAAGGAACCAGAAATTTGGAAAGCAGGTTTATCAAATGAAGAATAGAATCAAGAAGGGCTCTATTCTGTTTCTTATCGCTACAATAATCATAATCATTTTTCTACCTACAATAAAACTCAGATATAATCAAACGATGAATCAAGACTTCATTTCAAATATTGAAAGTAAGGTACTTTCTGCGAATATCAAGATCATTCAGCTTACCTATGAATCAGGATATAACTCGACATCGACTGGGGTGTCGGCCGGCGCCAGTGGCGTGATATTTCATAGAGAAGGCAACAAGTACTTTGCACTGACGGCCAATCATGTGATTGCGAAGCGTGAAGGTGTGGATCGAACTGAAATCATTGCGATGGGATTCGATGACATGGATTTTGATATTGACGACTTTGGGAGTGGGGTAGCGAACCATTATAAACAGTTCCCCGTGTGTACGCTTGAGCATGCCAGCGAAAAATACGATTTGGCTGTGATCAGTTTTGTCAGCGATAAAGAGTATGCTGTTCTTCCGCTAGCGGAAAATACTCCTAAATATGGGGATCAGATTGCAACAATGAGCAATCCCTACAGTGAAAGGAATGCCGTCTCTGCTGGTAAAATCAGAAGTAGAAAAAATTGGAACTACGAGGACGAATCGGGAAAATTCATATACCCTATCATCAATCATACCGCACTGACTTCCAGTGGAAGCAGCGGTAGCGCGCTGATCAATGAAGATCTTGAGATTGTCGGCATTAACATTGGAGGCAATGAGAACCTGTTTCGGCAATTCGTATCTGGGATGGCTATTCCAATCGATCAAGTCCGTATATTCCTAGGAGAATGGGAGGGCTATACATTTCCATAATTTATGTCAAACAAAAAAGTGTCGATGCAAACTTGCAGCGGCACTTTTTTTT
>JAWSUW010000240.1:0-3481 GCA_033549245.1 Bacillota bacterium
ATAGCAGATTTATAGGGTCTTCCACTGGTCATCACATCAAATGCATCAACCAGAGAAATGATTCTCGCAAGGATAGGAATTTCCTGCCCTTTCAAACCTCGTGGATAGCCATTGCCATCCCACCATTCATGATGAGACAATATACCCTCCGCAATTTTTGTAAGCTTTGGGGAAGTCCCGGCAATTTTATAACCCAGATTGGGATGTCTTCTCACTTTTTCCATTTCTTCTTCAGTTAATGGTCCTTCTTTAAGCAAAATCTTATCCGAAATGGCCACTTTCCCCAAATCATGTAAATCCGCCAAGGATGACAACGCATTGAGCTCTGGCTGTGTCAGTCCAATGAGTTCACCAAGCTGTAAAGCCATTTCTTCCATACGCCTACTGTGCTCGGTGGTTTCTTCAGTGTTATCTCTTAGCATGGCCTTAAGGGAATCCAAAATTCCTGTATGTGTGCTTTCACTTTCATACATTTTATTTTCATACATTTGATCTTCAGCCTTTTTAAAGACGGACTGCAAACTTTGATCCAAATCCACTCTTTCAGAATGCCCCAATGCCACGGAAAGTTTAATGGGATCCATCTTTGCTTGATCACAGGCGATTTTTATTTTATTGCATAGTGCTTGTGCCATTTGATCTGTTCCACCTGGCATCAAAACGACAAACTCATCGCCACCAATGCGGGCTACACTATCACTCTCACTGCAATTTGATTTTAGAATTTCAGCAATTTTCTTGAGCAACTGATCCCCGATCTCATGACCTAATGTGTCATTGGTTATTTTCAAACCATTGAGATCAGCCAATACAATGGATAGTGGCATTATCTTCGACCTTTCGAAATATTCCAACTGCTCACTATAATAGGTTCGGTTGTAAAGACCCGTCAATTCGTCATGATATGATTTGTATCTGAGCTCCTCTGTTTTTTCAAGGACAGCCTTCTTCAACAAGCGGTTCCAAGCCATAATCATGACAATTATTGCACTCAATCCAAACAAAACAACCCCTAAACCAATCCAAAAAAACCGATTTTCCACTATGCTTTTTCTTTGTAATGGCACCCACTTGTTTTGGATGTATTTTTTCTCAGCTTCTGTGATTTGTGCAAGCCCTTTATTTAATATGGCGCTTAGCATCGGCCAATCGCTTCGAGTGGCTATGGACAAATTGGAGTCATATGCAATTTCGGTGTTCACCATCAAATTGGTGATCTTATCTTTTTCTATTTCCGCTGAAGCGCTCATGACTTCTACAATAAGCGCATCTGCTTCGCCAAATGACACGAGTCTTAAACCGTCTGAGGTATTTGGTACAGTTCGGAACTCCAGTTTTGGATGATTTTCTTCAAGATATTCCACGATGGAATATTCTTCAATGACCAAAATGTCCATACTTGAGTTTGATAGTTTTTCGAACGTCAACTTCTCTGAAAAATTTTTCCGGGTTATGATGACATTTGGATTCATGATGTATGGGACAGTGAAATCCAAATAGGTGCTTCGCTCGGGGGTTTTTGTTGCAGCGGTTATACCCGATACCTCTTTTTTACGTGCGGCTTCAATCAAGTCGCTCCACTGATCGAATCGCACCATTTCAAACCTGGTGTTCAATTTCGTCTCCAAAAGTTTAAAATAATCCGCAGAAATTCCAATGTACTCGTCAGAGATCAAAAACTCGACAGGTGGATAGTCTGTGGTATATCCAATTCGGATTTGTCCTTCATGCTCAGCCAGCCACGCTTGTTCTTCTTCGGTCAAAAAATAGGATTCACTTTCCTTTTGACACGCACTCAACAAAACCATTAAAGCTATAAGGACCAATAGTAT
Organism: Bacillota bacterium; assembly: GCA_033549245.1. Classification (GTDB taxonomy): domain Bacteria; phylum Bacillota; class Clostridia; order Peptostreptococcales; family Acidaminobacteraceae; genus Fusibacter_D. The sequence continues at coordinate 1,833 of JAWSUW010000240.1, forward strand.
TTTGACTTTTCTATATGTATTAATATGCCAGTCCCCCTTTTCGTGAAGAATAAAGCCTTCTCCTGTTCATTTTAACATTTACTATGCAACCTTTCAACTTCAACCACCGTTCGGGTACCTGGTACCCGAACGGTGGTTGTCGCCTCCTTGCAAACACAAAAAACCACACTGAAAATGACTTCAATGTGGTCTCTTTATGTCACCATGGACTAATTCATGCCTTCAAGTAATATGGTTGCAATGGTTTCGCATCCCAAATGATAAGTTTCTCCATCACCAATGCGTGCCACTATAAAAATCGGGTCGCCATAGCTGGTAATCAACACTTCTTCGCCACTTTCAAGTTCAATGGTCATGATGTATCCTGTGATCATTTCAATATAAGCGGTATCCATGACAAAGCTTTCGTTGAAAGCTGTCTCAATTTCGAACATTTCTTCGTCAGTAAATGCTCTTTCGACTTCATTGCCTTCAATATCCTTCAGAGTGATGCTTTTGATGCCTTCAATTTTCGCATCAAATTCTGCTCCAGCTAGTGATGTTTCACCAAAACCTTCGCCTGGTTCGACTGCTGCTGGAGGGGTTGCAATGATGTCATCAGAATCAACCTTGCTTTCATCTGCTTTTGAACACCCAGACAGGAAAAGTACTCCAACCAATGCCAATATGCCAAGTTTTCCTTTTATGTTATTCATAATATTGTCTCCTCATTTAACTATTTCCCCTGGCCAATCGATAATTCCACCGAAATCATACACATTCTGATATCCCAAATCCACCAATATCTTACTGGCCTGGTCACTGCGGTTTCCACTTCTGCAGTAGACCAAAACAACTGCATCTTTATTGGGCAGTTGCTCCACGGACAAAGTTTCAATTTGGTCGACTGGCAACAACAGTGCACCCTCTATGTGACCTTCATCAAATTCGGCCTGAGTTCTAACGTCCACAAGAATGAAATCCTCCCCAGACGCCATCATTTCTATGGCAGTTTCTGCATCTATCGAGTTGACAGTGGCAACCTGTATAACCTCAGGCGCATCGTCCATGCTTTCATCGTTGCTTTGATTCTGTCCACAGCCTACCATACTTATTGAGACGAGTAACAGCACACTCAGTATTATCACATTTTTCATCTTTTCATCTCCTTCGTAATATTATTGATACCCGAAGTTTGCATATGACAAACTTCTTAAGGTTTTTGAGCTTGAAAAAGGGGCTGTCGGGAAATAAATAGTTCCGCAAAAAAAAATAAGAATCAAAAAGGAAATCCTCCTACTTATGTCGAATAGATATAGTAGGAGGATTTTTGTACGAAAAAAGATGGTCTCAACACCATCTTTAATCAGGTTTGCTTTTGCAACATTCGTGCAAAAAAACAAAATATGTACTCTTATTATAACGAATTTTTCGAGTTAGGGCAACTACGGATAAATTATAATTTATACCAAATTGGTGTTCCATCAGATGATCCTGTACACATCGTAAAACGTGTTATGAAAGAATTGGATTTCTCCAGTTTATTAAATCAATACTCCAGACGGGGCCGAAAAGGTTATAACCCAATCATGTTATTCTCTGTACTTGTCTATTCTGCATTAAGAGGTGTAAGAGCAGTTGATAGAATTGTAGAACTCTGCACTAGAGAC
>JAWSUW010000241.1:0-3425 GCA_033549245.1 Bacillota bacterium
CGCAGCTAAAGTTACTGCTTCTGTAGTTAAAAACGGCAAAGGTCCTAAAGTAATCATTTTCAAGTATAAGTCAAAGAAAGATTACCGTAAGAAGCAAGGCCACAGACAACCATACACCAAAGTAAAAATCGAAAGCATCAGTTTGTAAGAAATGATTAATATTGTTTTCACGACTTCTAGGGGACATTATAAGGCTCTTAAAGTCACAGGTCATGCGTATTCTGATGAACCCGGCAAAGATCTTGTATGTGCTGCTGTTTCCACTTTGGCTCAAACCTTGGTAAACGCAGTGGAGCAAATCGGAAAAGTGCCAGAGGATCAAATCAAATGTACAATTGACAATGGTTATTTGGAGCTTGTAATTAATGAGCGTTATTTAAATGACTCAATTGATATAGCTTTTAAAACGATAATGATCGGAATCGAAGGAATAGAGATGACGTATCCAAAATACGTCAAGCACAGAAATAAGGAGGTGCATGGAAATGTTGAAAATGTTTAACTTACAGTTATTTGCAAGTAAAAAAGGTGTAGGTTCTTCTAAAAACGGTCGTGACTCCGCGTCGAAGAGACTTGGTGTAAAAAGAGCTGACGGACAAACTGTTAGCGCTGGTAGCATCTTGATCAGACAAAGAGGCACTAAAGTTCATCCTGGCAACAATGTTGGCAGAGGTGGCGATGACACATTATTCGCTTTAGTTGACGGTGTCGTAAGATTTGAAAGAAAAGGCAGAGATAAAAAACAAGTAAGCGTTTATGAAGCTTAGTCTAAATGTCCATCATCAATGATGGACATTTTTATTTAAAACCATTATATTGTATATATAAGATAAATTTGAGGTGTATTATGTTTGTAGATGTAGCGAAAATTCATATAAAGGCAGGCAACGGTGGTAATGGTAGAGTCAGTTTCCGTCGTGAGAAGTATGTGCCTGACGGAGGTCCAGACGGTGGCGACGGTGGTCGCGGCGGAAATATCGTTGCGTACGTAGACTCTAGCATGCGCACACTCATGGATTTTAGATATAAAACGAAGTACCATGCAGAACCTGGTGAAGATGGCGGTAAAAAGAAAATGACCGGCAAAACCTCAGAGGATCTGGTAATCAGTGTACCACAAGGTACAATCATCCGAGATCTTGATACCGGCAAAGTCATTGCTGATCTTAAAGAACCTGATCAGCGTGTCATTTTAGCAAAAGGCGGTAGAGGCGGTAAAGGCAACTGGCATTACGCCACACCGACAAGACAAGCTCCGACATTTGCAGAAAAAGGAATGAATGGTATTGAAAGATCCATTTCACTTGAACTCAAAATGCTTGCAGATGTAGGCCTTTTAGGGTACCCTAATGTTGGAAAATCAACATTTTTGGCAGCCACTACGAAGGCAAAACCTAAAATTGCAAATTATCATTTTACTACTCTTCAACCGAACCTCGGTGTAGTTGAAGCAATCAAAGGAAAAAGTTTTGTTCTTGCGGATATCCCTGGATTGATTGAAGGGGCAAAAGAAGGCGTTGGTCTTGGACTTGAGTTCTTAAGACATGTCGAGAGAACAAAAGTTCTGATTCATGTTGTGGATATTTCCGGACATGAAGGTAGAGAACCTTATGAGGATTTTTGTATCATCAATAAGGAAGTTTTCGGATACAGTGACCGACTTTCAACTAGAAAACAAGTCGTTGCAGCCAATAAAATGGACTTGCTTGAAGACAATGAAGTCTATGAGACTTTCAAAGCTAAGATAGAAGCTGATGGATATCCTGTATTTCCAATTTCTGCAGCCACTGGTGAAGGTGTTGATGATCTTCTTAATTACGTGACTACAATGCTGGATTCCATTGAGGATGAGCCTTTGATTGATGAAGAAGATTACTTTGTTGAGGATCTTGATATCTCTGATGTCAATGAGATTAAATTCTTCAAGGACGGGGATGTTTATTGTGTTGAAGGACAATTTATAGAACGTGTTTTATATTCAACGGATTTAACAGACATAGAATCACTGAGACGTTTCCAAAATGTGCTTAAACAAAAAGGTGTCTTCGACCATTTAAGAGAGATGGGCATTGAAGATGGCGACACTGTACGTATATTTGAAATTGAATTTGAATTCTATGCATAGGAGAACATTATGTTAACAGGAAAACAAAGAAGTTACTTGAAAGGACTTGCCCATTCACTGAAGCCTCTGGCGCAGCTTGGTAAAGAAGGCCTTTCTGAAGGTTTTATCAATCAATTGAGTGAACTGCTCGACCTGCATGAACTTGTAAAAGTCAATGTACTGGACAATAGTTCTGAAGATGCACAAGAAGTGGCACTTGAGGCCGTTAAGCTCTTGGACGCCGAATTTGTTCAGTGTATCGGCCATAAATTTATCATATATAGACAATCAAGGACTAACCCAATGCGCGGACAACAAGAGAGTCTATATCAATCGTCAGAAAAAGGCTGTTCCGGTCAAAAAAGAAGAAAAGCTTTCCAAAAAGGGTGGTAAAATATCTAAACCGCTTCAAGTGAAAAGATCGAAAGCAAGAAAAGAAAAATTGGAAAAAGCTGACACCTCCAGTGTCAACAAATCCAGAACCAGAGGCCGAATCAAGTAATGCCTGGAAAGAAAATCGGCATCATGGGAGGTACATTTGATCCAATTCACTATGGACATCTCATGCTTGCCGAACAAATCCGAACTAGTTTTTTTCTTGATGAGATTTTATTTATCCCAGTAGGGAAACCACCCCATAAAACTCATTCAAATAGCGCTGATCGAGAACAAAGGTTGGAGATGACCAAGCTAGCAACCAAGACAAATCCATATTTCCACGTTTCTGATATTGAGACCAAACGTAATGAGACCACTTATACGATTGATACGATAAAACGTTTGAAGGAATCGCTTTCACCCAATGATCAATTGTTTTTCATCACTGGTGCGGATGCGATTATTTTGCTTGATACTTGGAAAGATTATTCTGAATTGATTCAGCTTGTCACATTTGTCGGAGCGACAAGGCCAGGAGTGGATCTGAATAAACTGTATGCAAAAGTCAGACAACTGATAGCTGATTATGATGCTAAAATTGAAATCTGTTATATCCCAGCGCTTGCAATCAGTTCAACCGAAATAAGAAATCGTGTGAACGATGAGAAGAGCATTAGATACCTTTTACCTGAATCTGTTGAGTCATATATTGATACGATTGGACTTTATAAAACACATCATCCTAGATATGAAGCGCTTAAGGAATATCTCAGGAGAAATCTGAGCAAGCACCGATACGAACATACTCTTGAAACAGCTAAGCTGGCCAGGAAATTGGCTATCCGGTATGATGTCGATCCTATAAAGGCAGAATTTGCTGGACTTTGTCATGATTTTGCAAAAGAAATCGACAGAGAAAGTATGCTCAGACACATTGAAGCTT
>JAWSUW010000242.1:0-3423 GCA_033549245.1 Bacillota bacterium
CATCGCATTTGCAAAAGCACAACCTAAATAATAGGTTGTGTTTTTTATATTCTAAACATTTTTTTAAAAAGCTCTTTACCCGACTCAGTTCTGAATATTTGTTGATATGTCTTTTCCTTCGCTGCTAAATTCACATTATTTTCATAAAGATTGACCAAAAAATCAGCTTCAACAAGGATTTGATAATCCTGACCATCAATATCCGAATAAGTATGATGGTTGCCTACAAGATAGCAAACCCGATCCACAATCGTCTGATTATAGCCAATCTTTTCAAGAAGTGCTCTCGCGTATGATGGGCCTTCTTGCTCTTGATGCTTCCCAGAAACATCTCCATATTTTTCTCTCGATGGTTTGATACCAATGTCATGTACCAGACCAGCTACTTCAAGTATTTCCATCTCCGATTCTGATAGCCCTTCTTTTAAACCAATAATTCTGGCAAGCTGTGAAACCTTTATGAAATGCTGGATCATCCAAGCATCTCCTGAATCGTGATTGATCATTTCCTGCAAAAGCATATCTTTTTTGTCCATTATTTGTCTCCTCAGTTTCTAATTAATATCAAATCGTTGCCAATACGTTAATTCCACACTCCAACTAAATTATAAGATATTTTCGTATCAAATACACCTCTTTAAAAAAAAGTAAAATAAAATTCTGCTATAATATATATTGATGAATTGGATCGGAGGAATAATATAATGGGATTGTTGACGGACTTTAGAATAACTGTTCAAGAAAGAAATCTTGGAGTCTATGGTATTCATGTCCATCAAGACGGTAAGACTATTGCAGAACATCGTTTTAGAAGTAACGATAGAGAAAACTTATACTCGGCATCAAAGACATTTGCATCTGTCGGCATTGGAATCGCTGAAAGTGAAGATCTCCTAAAATTGACAGACTCTGTACTCAATTATTTTCCTGAATACAATGGAATTGCATTTCCTGGATCAGATAAAATAACGATCAAAAATTTACTGCAAATGTCTTCCGGTCACTTGGTTCAAGATCTAAGCAAATTTAATACTCAAGATAGGGCTGAACTTTTTTTCTCTACCAAACTGGAAACAGTGCCAGGTTCAACGTTCTTTTATGAGGATCTCTGTACTTACATGCTTGGTCGGATTATTGAAAAAGTCAATGGCAAACAATGCTGGAATATTTAAAACCGCGTCTCTTTGACAAACTGGAAATCATCAATCCCATGTGGCATACCTGTCAAAATGGTCATACCTCCTGTTCAGGTGGTTTATATCTGACTACTGAAGAATTTTCACGTATTGGAATCACTTTATTACAAAACGGGGTTTATAATGAACAGCAGATTGTACCCGCAGATTATGTGCTTCGCATGCATACAGACCTAGTCAATACATTATCTAAGAACGATCCAGAAACCAGAGGTGGATATGGCTATCAAGTATGGAAATGCACACAATGAAATAGAGCACAAAGAAATTTTGCGCTCTATCTGGAATGATCTTCTACCGAATCTCTCAATCTAGCTTTAGAAATTTAGCGTTTATGGCTACAATAACCGTACTTAGTGACATTAACACAGCGCCTAAAGCTGGACTTATAACAATTCCTTGGTTATAAAGTACTCCTGCGGCGAGTGGAAGTGCGATGGCGTTGTAACCAGTAGCCCAGATCAAATTTTGTATCATTTTTTTATAGGTCACTTTCGATAGTTTGATGATGTTGACAACATCAAGTGGGTTGCTTTTCACTAGTATGACGTCTGCAGTTTCTATTGCGACATCTGTTCCTGCACCAATAGCAATGCCAAGATCAGCTTTTGCTAGTGCAGGAGCATCGTTGACACCATCACCTGTCATCGCGACTTTTTTACCAGATTTAAGGAGTTCATCAATTTTATCGGATTTTTCCTGTGGTAACACTTCAGCAATAATTGTATCAATGTTCAATTGTTTACCTACATAAGAGGCAACTTTTTGATTGTCACCCGTAAGCATGATGGATTCAATCCCCATGTCTTTAAGGATCTTAATAGCTTCTTTTGCAGACTCTCTAATGATATCTGAAAGAGCGATATAACCAACAAGTTCACCTTCCACAAGAATAAACACTACAGTTTTGCCTTGCCCGGCCAGTTCTTCATAATATTCTTCATCGAATTCAATATTCTCACTTTTCATATATCCTGGACTGACAACTTTAATTTTTTTGCCCTCGATGCTAGCTTCCAAACCTTTTCCAGGCATATTGTTGTAATCGCTCACCTCTTTGAGTTTTAACTTCCTCTTTTCACCTTCCCTTACAATGCCTCTAGCGATGGGATGTTCAGAATTAGCTTCAACAGAATAAGCTATGGTTAACAAATCATCTTCATTGTAATCCACTACTTTCACATCGGTTACACCAAACTCACCTTCAGTCAATGTTCCAGTCTTATCAAAAACAACTGCATTCAGTTTTCTCGCATTTTCAAAAGCTTTTCTGTCTCTGATCAATAATCCTCTTTTTGCTCCGATACTGGTCGATACAGCTGTAACCAGTGGTGTGGCAAGACCAAGCGCATGAGGGCATGAAATGATGATTACTGTCACCGCTCTCTCTATGGCAAATGACAACTCCCTACCCAGAAGCATCCAAACAATAAATGTTATCGTACCCGCTGATGCGGCAATGTAAAACAGCCACTTCGCAGCTGTGTCCGCGAGTCTTTGAGTTTGAGACTTGGATTCTTGAGCTTCTTTGACCAGTCTAACAACCTGTGATAGAAAAGTATCATCTCCAACTTTGCTGACTTTGAATTTTAGTAAACCTTCACCATTAATCGACCCACCTACAACCTCATCACCTTTTGCTTTTAGTACGGGTACTGACTCACCAGTAATCATGGATTCATTGACTTCCGATTCACCGTCAAATACAACACCATCAATAGGAATCTTTTCACCGGGTTTGACCAAGATCTTATCTTCTTCTTTGAGATCTTTCACTGAGACATCTTTACTTGATCCATCTTCTCCAATTAGGTGCGCTTCATCAGGCATCAATTCCAATAGTTCATCCAGTGCTCTTGATGCACCCATAATGGATTTCATTTCAATCCAGTGCCCTAGTAGCATGATGACAATAAGTGTTGCAAGCTCCCAGAAAAAGTCACTTCCAATATCTATGAAAACCGCAAACGAACTGTAAATGTAAGCTACTGAAATCGCAAATGCAATCAGTGTCATCATACCTGGTTCTTTTTCCTTGAGTTCATCTACTGCACCTGTTATGAATGGCTTGCCTCCATAAAACATCAAAATTGTTGAAAGTGCAAATAGCAAATAAGAATCTCCGGTAAATCTCCAATCCACACCTAAAAACATCTGAATCATAGGTGATAACACTAAAATTGGAATCATTATAATCAATGAGACAAAGAATCTCCTTTTAAAGTCT
>JAWSUW010000243.1:0-3399 GCA_033549245.1 Bacillota bacterium
AATGGAATTCAAGCGACAACGCAGGGTTCTCGAAACATGAGCCTTGGATTTTGGTCAACCCCAATTATTTGAAGATCAATCGGGAAGAACAGGAAAATGATCCGGATTCGGTACTGAGTTATTATAAGATGATGATCGGATTGAGAAAAGATAATAAAGTGCTGCTTGAAGGAGAATTCATCCCAATAAAAGCTTCAAGGGACTTGGTGATCTATCAAAGAAAACTTGGAGATCAGGTTTGGACTATTGTATTGAATTTTTCAAAAAAAATTGCAAATTATATAAATGACGGGAAAATCATTGTGTCCAGTTATGGCGACGAACATATTTCTGGGAAGCTGAAACCCTTTGAATCAGCTGTTTATGACAATTCGCACATTTGAATTGCACCGAATGATGAAAAAAATGTTTGTGCTCATATAGATTTGGTATTATAATCTATCTAGAGCCATGCAGGTGTGGTGGAATGGCAGACACGCTAGATTCAGGTTCTAGTGAAGGCAACTTCATGCAGGTTCAAGTCCTGTCACCTGCACCATATGAAAAAGCATTGACGTAAATACGTTGATGCTTTTTTTAAGTTTGTGGTATATAGATAATATAAGTTCAAAATTAGAAAGGCGAGGTGGTTTCATGAGAATAATCATAGCTGATGATTCAGCATTTGTCAGAAGCATCATGATCAAGACACTAGAGAACAATTTCAAAGATATAGAAATTGTGGCATGTCCAAGCGGAAAAGAAGCACTTGAGGCGTTCAGCAAAACTCCTACAGAGTGGGTGATCACAGATCTTTTAATGCCTGTGATGACGGGACAAGAACTGATCAAGGCCATCAAGGAAAAATTTCCGATGCCCAAAATTATCGTGGCATCTGCAGATATCCAAAAAGCTACCCATGAAGAACTGGATCAGATGGGGATTTTCAAGTACATCAACAAACCATTGACTGCTGAGAAGCTCAGTGCAATAGTGGATGCGATCAAAGGAGAAAATTATGCTTGATGATATGCAAAAGGATCTTTTGAAAGAATACGTCAACGTGTTCATCGGTCAAGCCGCAAATATGCTCTCAGAGATGGCAAATCAACGTGTATTGCTCTCGGTGCCCGAGGTCGAAGTGATCAATATGGCCGATGAAGTAGAGGCGGCGGGTAAGACTTTTTTCAAACATGGGCACATAGTGTCGAGTTCCATGCGTTTCGGCCAGGATTTTTCCGGTCGGGCACATCTCATATTTCCTGCCAATAAGGCGAAATTGCTGGTGGATGCCTGTATGGGGCTACACTTTGAGGATTTTGGAAGTGAGCTCACAAAAGAACTGGCGGACACGGATTTTGATGTCCTGAAGGAAATCAGCAATGTCATTTTGAATTCGGTTGTCGGTGAATTCTCCAACCTTGTTGGCACCCGAGTGGACTTTGGCATCCCGGATGTGGAACTTGTTTTCGTTTCTGAGGATGAGCAAAAATTATATCTCAAGAACGATGTTTACATGTTGATGCTCTATACGAGCTTCAAGCTCGAAGAAGCCGAAATTGAAGGTGTGGTCATCATTGCGTTAGGTCTTCACTCGTTGAATATGGTTGTGGAAAAAATTGATAAGATTATAGGAGAAATGAATGAATAATCTTTTGGCGAATACCCTTAATAAATTGAATAATGGAATTGTTCTTGTTGACAAGGATTTCAAAATTCAGTTTTGGAACGACTGGATTATGAACAAGACTGGTCTAGTGATTGTAGAGGTCCTCGGGAAGCCGCTCGCGCAGTTTGCTCCTAAATTTGAAATGCCCCAGTACTATAAAGTTCTGGAAAGCGTCATGGAAACAGGACAATCCAGATTCCTGTCCGGTGCACTTCACAAAACGTTTTTCGGAGACTTTGTCCAGAATATACAGATCGATCTTGTGATTCATTATCACACCAGTTATATTATGATTCAAGTGACGGATATCACGAACCAATACCAAAAGGTACAAAAAATGAAGGATTTCATCAACATTCTCGAAATGGAGAATGACGAGATCAGGCTCAATGAGGCGGAGTCCAGAAAAATGGCGATGCATGATGCCCTCACAGGTCTTCCCAATCGATTGCAGTTCAACAAAAGAATGAACGGACTGATGGAACTCAAGATGCCGTTTGCACTTCTTTTCATGGACGTGGACAACCTTAAGACCATAAATGACACTTATGGTCATAGATCTGGAGATATCGTGCTTCAAGAGATGGCTTACAGGCTGAAGAAAACCATCAGAATGGAAGATATGGTCGCCAGACTTTCCGGTGATGAGTTCGCTGTCATTTTAGAGGGGGTGGACAATGAGGATGAGATTGGAAGAATAGTTCAAAAAATCATACTGAAATTCAAGCCGAAATTCGTAGTGGGTAATGAGAGCATTGCTGTTTCATGTTCCGTAGGCATAGCACTTTATCCAAGGGACAGCGAAGACCCGGATGTTTTACTGGATCTCGCGGACAGGGCACTTTATCAGATCAAGCGGTCCGGAAAAGCAGATTATGCGTTTTATTCGGAACTATGAGAAACAAAACAAGGAGTGAATGTAATGAAACAAAGCAAATGGTTGATTTTAGCACTGAGTCTATTGACAGTTTCCTTATTGATTGCGGGATGTGGGAAAACAGACGCAGACCCGGGTTATGTAGTGAATGATGAACCTGTACCGGAAGAGACCCCTGCACCAGAAGAAGCACTTGAACCGACAATTGAGGTCGAACCAGTGGAAGCTGAAGAAGAAAATAACGCAGCGGATCTCATATCGGACAATCCAGTGGCAGACAGTTATTATTATGAGTACGTGGTTTCAATAAACGGAGCTGAACAAGTAGGATTCAAGATCTGGTCCTATGACAATCGAATCCGCTTTGAAGGCGGTATGGAAGGGGAGACATTCTATCTCGACTATAATAAAAAAGAGGGTTACCTTTATATGCCAGCAGAGAAGACCATGCTCAAAATGCCTCTTGAGTCAATGGATACCGATTGGGATTCCCCGTTTATGATGACTGCTGATATTGATGATTCGGCAATTTCAGGCATGAATTATATTGGCGATGAAAACGTTGATGGCAAAGAGTGTGCAGTCTACGAGTATGACTCAAGCGAAGGTAAGGTCACTTATTACATTTGGAAGGATGAAGGAATCATCATTCAAATGAAAATGGAAATGGATGGTGGCTCTACTTATGAGTATTATTTCAAAGACCTGAAAATCAATGAAAATTTCGAAATGGAACTTGAGATTCCAGACGATGTTCAAATTATGGGCTAGATGCTTTTGCCGCCGTTTGCGTACCAGGGAAAGCTCCGAAAAACAACGTATAAAAATCAAATTTTATTTAACTTGCATATTTATGTATAACTTGACTCGTTAA
>JAWSUW010000244.1:0-3331 GCA_033549245.1 Bacillota bacterium
TTTCATGTGATTGATTCCATAAACAAACATGCCGCTGTCCTCAGGCATTTTTCTGGAGGAGTCCTTGATTTTGAATGGTGCACTTAAAATGACTTTCTCCGCTCCTGCTTCGAGGTGCCCTCTCAGACTGCCTTTTGGATGGTCCGCAGGTACTGTTGGATCTAAAAATACACCTGTACAGTCCACAACTATTCGGACACCTTCAGTGTTCCATTCGATATCTCTTGGATTTCTTGCCGTAGTCAGTATTTTTACTGGGATTCCGTCCATTTCGATGATGCGCTGTGCCTCATCGATCAGTTTGACATCACATGTTTTGCCGGAATAACCATACATAAACCTGTCTAAGGAACCATACGTTGAATCCGTTGAAAGATATTGCATTACATCCTGCATGCTCTTTCCAATTTCTCTGCCTGCGTTAATGACAATCCCATCGAAATGTTTCATGTTCAGATGGTTCCATAGAGTCAATTTCCCAATTCGACCTATTCCGTTGATGCCCAACAACCTCTTGTTTTGTAATGTAGTATTCACTTTACTGCCTCCCTCTGATTCTTATAATGTCACTGCACATCCAGTGTGCATGAATTGCCTATATAGATATTGCCCAAATAACCATCTATTTTAATCTCATCCCCACTTTTGAACGCATATTCACCAAAAGTGCAAGTCTTTTCAGTTTCGTTGACTTTAAGTGATTTGCAATTGACGATACACACTTTTCCCAGGCTCGCTGCCGCTACTGCCGCATGTGATGTGATGCCCCCTTTTGCGGTGACTATGGCATCCGCTGAAAAAATCAGTGGAATGTCGTCCGGTACTGTATAGGGCCTCACCAGTACAACCGGCATACCGGGGTATTCCTGTCTATGTCTTGCAATATCATGAGCATCAAAAGCCATCAATCCCGATACGACCCCACTATTGACACCTATTCCTCTTCCAACTACAGAACACTTGGTTAAAGCTTCAAAATATAGAGCATCTTCTTTTTTCTTCTTGAGCTTTTGATTGCGCGTCTGTAAAATGTATAAATCTTCAGGATGTTCTGATTCAAATGTGAACTCAATTTCCTGATGAACAAAGCCATGCTGTTCAATGAGCCTACCGGCATGATTGAGAAGCGCATCATATACCACCGGAAATTTCGTTTCCAGAGAAACCAAACTTTCCTCATGACTCGCTATGCGCTGACTTTCACTGATTGGAAGAGTATTTACCAGTCCGGATACCACATCTTCACCCTGTGAGCAAAGAACAAAATCTCCGAATAACTGAATTCCAGACAGATCGTTGAATGGACTGTTGGTAAATACAACGCCAGTTCCCGACTGCTTTGACTTGTTGCCAAGGACCATTTGCTGGATCAAAACAGCTGTTCCCCACTCCTCTGCGATTTCCATATGTGCCCTATAACTGACCGCACTATCAGATAACCAGGATTCTATGACGCTATAAATCGCTTTTTTTAGTTGCTTAAGAGGGTTGTTTTCAATCTGGATGCCGTTCTGAATCAAAGCTTCCTTATATGCAAGTGCAATTGATTTCATTTGATGTTGAGTCAAATCCGACTTGGAGGTCACCCCATATTTTCGCTTGTGGGCTACGATAATTTTATAGAACACGTCTCTATCGAGTCCTTCTGCCATACCCAAACTCTGCAGATATCTTCTATAAGAGTCCCAGATTGCCCAACCGTTTTCACTGATAACCGAATAGCGCTCTGCGATTTCATCGTTGATGCCGACATTCAAAAATGTCCTCATGGCTCCTGGCAATGAAAAGGAGGAACCTGAGCGTACCGATAGAAGAAGTGGCATTTTCGAATCGCCGAATCGCTTACCGGTCTTGTTTTCCAGTCGTTTCAATTGCTCTTCTATCAATGCATCCAGTTTGAGTTCAACAGATGGTCGACTTTGAATGGTTTCCTTGTGTCTGAACACTTCTGTAGTCAAAACGAATCCGCTCGGCACTGGAAAACCTAGAGCACAAAGTCTTTTGAGGAAAAATGCCTTTGATCCCAAAAACACTGGATTGTCCAGTGTAGGTGTTGCTTCATCCAGATTGCAAATCACCTTATTACTGTCATAACTTCCACTATTTTGAACAGTCTTGTATACTATATCTTGAATTTTCCCGGAAAAGTTATAGGTGACCTCAGAAATGAACTGGTCAAGATCATGGATCAGGAATGAAGAATCCAGATTGTCCCTGAAAAATTGATCGGATGCCACGAGTCTGGCTTTCTCATCAAGATCTCTCAGTATGATTTTAAGCGGTCTTTCGTAGACATCAATGAAATACTCGTCAATAATGTGTTTGATGTCCCTAGCCATGAACTGGAAAATGTTGATATATTGATCAAGAGAAAAACTTGGTGAAGTCAACCCGTACCTTAGCATATCAAGTCTTGAATTGAAACCTTCATTGGAAATGCCATCCAATTCAAGGCCATCCCTGAATAGTTCGAATACGTCGTGAATTTGTTGCAGAAGCCTCATATCAATATTTGAGTAATCCAGCTTACCCATTATTTTCACCATAAGTTTTGATGCGGTTTTTTCCAATCTATACAACAAACCCAACGACTCAAATTTCGGTTCGATATACTGACCATACATGGACGGTATTCCAGCAGCAACATGCCGTTTATAAAAGATATTCTCTTGACCGACACTGACCTCGGGATCAAGTATGATCGATTTCAGCTTTCTCATGATTTCAAAGAGGGTCTGGAGCGCATCAACATTCTCTCCTGTTTCCAACTGCGTCCGAAGCTTCAAACGAGTCTCTACTCGAATACTATCATTTTCAACCAATGTTTTTATGATATCAGTCGCCTCGAGTGAATACTTCTCCAGTACAAGAAAGTATACTCTGAAAAGATTTAGTACACGCCTTTTGTCTCTATTCTCACACTCTAAAATGTTCTCAGATGCTTTTTCGATTTCATCCATTCCAAGAGTCAAAATATCTACTATACCTTTTCCAAGTGAGTCACAAATTGATTTCATGACACCATGAACACCCAAAAGCATGGCATTGCCGCTTAGTAGCCAGTCCTCCACATCTTGTGGAAGTAGTCCGGACAAACGGGAAGGATCCATATCATTCCAATAAAAGATGATTTTTTTTGTCAATTCAATATGGGTATTGTTACTTTCTGTATGAATTTGTTTTCTTAAAAAATGGATCAATTTATCTTTTCTAAGTTCGAGTTCATCCACTGCAGTTGAATATTCCCTAAGCTTACCTTCCGCTCCGATGTCTGTGAAATAGATTGGGAACAACTTCGCAAGTTGTTTGATTTCACGGAAAGTTGGAGCAA
>JAWSUW010000245.1:0-3157 GCA_033549245.1 Bacillota bacterium
TCAATGGAATACTGCTGCACCACCGGCGAGTACTCCCGAAGCACGTCAATCATGGCCCGGCTGCACTCCATGTACAGGTGATAGCGGGGCGGCACCACCACCAGGTTCGGCACCCGCTGCCGGGCGGCATAAAGGCTTTCGCCGGTGATAATGCCGGCTTTTTTGGCTTTGGCGGATTTAGCCAGCACAATGCCGTGGCGGCTGGCTTCGTCGCCCCCTACCACCGCCGTCAGCAGCCGCAGGTCCACCGGATCGCCGTGCTGCAGCCGGTCAATGGCCTCCCAGGCCAGGTAGGCGCTGTTCACGTCCACATGAAACACCGCATAGGACAACGGTTCAAGACTGGTTGGATGATCCATCTTTCTCACCTCGGACCTTTAGTATAAGGGAACATATGTTCTATGTCAAGGATAAAGAATCTGGCAGCATTGGTGCCGGGAAGAAAACCCTGAAGCAGTTTCTGGAGGGTTACGACACACTTTGGCATAAAAGCATGACAACACCAGCAATGACAATAAATGACAAAATCAAATGTCCATGACAAAGTCAAAAATGTGCACCGAAATGTACAAAAAAATGATATGTTCATAGACAGAGTATGTTGCAAATAACCTGACTTTTGCAGCAAAATCAAAGAAAAAGCCACCAAACCCTTTAAAATAGGGGCGTTGGTGGCTTTGTTAATTTGTAAAACATGTTGTAGAATCAGACCTTTTTAGTAGCACCCAATAATTTTTTTATCTCACCCAGTTGGAGATACTTTCGCGTTAAATCAATGCCCATGATATCCTTAATGTCTAAGGTGATCTCATCGACATGATCGAACAGATACCAGTTCTCTTCCAGGAAACTACCGGAAGATTTGTTCAGACTCTCAACAATCCTTGCCACAGAATACCGGTTGTTAAGACGCAGTGCCAATAGCCGGGTAATGACCAGGGATAGGAAACAAATCAGAAAATGAGCCTCAATATGATCGTTTCTTGAAAGGTACACAGGCCTTGTTTCCAGATCACTTTTAGTGACCTTAAATGCCTCCTCAATCCGCCATAAACCCCGGTAAATCTCAATGATATCCTCATCACTTTTCTCCCACTCACTGGTCACAATGGCATAGTAGCCATCAAACTGCTCTTCCTCCCGAAGTTTTGCCTCATCAAAGACCGGTTTTTGCTTCGTCGTGACAATCTCACCCGTCTCTTTATCAAACACCAAGTTTTTCACATACCTGGCTGCACCGTAAGCCGTATTCCTGTTGTACTTAGAAGGAAAATTCACCAAATCCAGCGCATTCAACAGCGCCGGTTCTCGATCCGCTTTCGCTTTACGGTCATAATCAGCACTGTAGAAAACTACCTGTTTCTCATCAATCTGGACCTTTGTTCGACCACCCTGCTCATTACTCACCATGATCTCCCGAGGATAAAGCCTGGACTTGATCTTAAACCCCTCACCAGTAGACCGGTACCCAGCCTCACCAAGGACATACCTCTTAAACTCCTTGTTCGCACCACGCACCGTCTGAGAATAAACATACCCATGACCATCCACCAGGTTGAAGGCGATATTGTCCGCCGTGTGAACCCCCTTGTCGGCCACCACCACAAAACGGCCCACATCAAACTCCCGTTTCACCTTATCCAACACCGGCATAAACGTCTCACAATCATTCATGTTCCCGGGAAAAAGATCATACGACACCGGAATCCCATTGGAATCCATGAGCAGCCCCATCTGAACAATCGGGCTTTTCCGATGTTCCTTGGACACCCCTTTTCGCTTTAGGTTATCCTGCTGATCAATCTCAAAGTAATAGTTGGTCACATCGTAAAAAAGAAGACTGGTATCCCGGCCAAACCTTTCCTTCACACGCCGGTGCACATGCCGCTTTACCGCATCACACAAAGATGCCGCCTGAGACAAAGAACGGTACACATCATCCAGGGTAAAATCCGTGTTTTCAAAGAACCTGTCTTTCTGTTCAAACGTCCTTTTCTTGGAAGAAGGCTGTAAAACACGGGAAAAGACCAAAAGTTTCATGATGTTGTTCAAATTAAACTCCGATTTCATTTTCTGAGACCGGCTGGTAAAAAAAGCGTGTAATTTCAGTTCATGGTAAAGCTGGCTAAGGGGCGCATATCCAATGTTTTTTCTCCAGGCACCAGCAGATAAAAGCGTATCGCGGTTGAAGGAAAGAGTCACCGGCAAATTTTCTTCCTGCTGTTTCAAGTTCATTTCAGCCACCACACGACTGAAATGGGCCATAGGATCAGGAAATTGTTTTTCCTGCACATCCAAATAACCCAGAGACTGAATGGTCCTGTGTTTGACTTTCTTTGTCACCGGATCCCGATACCCCTGGACAATGGAAAGATACATACGTCCATTGCTCTTACTGGTTTTAAGCTGCATGGATACTCACCCCTTTCCCATTTATTGTACAACAAAACACAACAATAGACAACTATATAATATATATAAATTTGACAAAATAAAACCCTGCAGCCTTTTGTTTGCAAGGGATTAGGAGATCGTGTTTTTAAATTGTGCTGCAGAACTAGGGAATAGTAGATACAGTAACATTATACCATATATTGCAATATAGCTACAAGTAATTATTGTAAAATTTATTTATTTTGGCAAAAAAATAGCCCGTCTATGCGGGTTGTGGGGTTTTGTTAGTTTATGCAAGTGTTAAAGATGCGAAATTACTTTTGACACCTGAACTAAAAATTGCATTTAATCTCGTCAAGTTATTGACAAGATAATGAATTAAACATATTATATTGGTATACCAAAAGAATACATATAGAATACTGAGGATGCATCTTTCTCATAATGATGGAACCCATGAATTGGTAGTTAAGCATCAAGCTATCCGAATAAGAGAGGAAAGCCAAGGGAAATGCTTTATAAGAGACGTTTTTCTAGAGAGATCCAACAAGGTGAATTATACTCTCTATGCATCCAATCTATAAACATTTACCTTAATCCGTGACACAACTACACCTTCATCGCAGTCAAACCATTGAAATAACAACATATTTTCACTATTCACTACTTCACCTGGCAGGTGAAATCCTGTATAATAAAGGTATACCAATACCTGAGGGGTGATGGAGTGAAAAAGTACAAGATCCAACTGACCAATGAAATC
>JAWSUW010000246.1:0-3155 GCA_033549245.1 Bacillota bacterium
TGGTTGCAGGTGTGCTTTTTGTCGCCTTTGGACTGATGTCACTCTCCATAGCCGAAGATGAGGAAAATAAAGGATTCGGGAAAAAATATGGCGCAATTATAACCGTTGCCATTGCCTTTTTTTTAGGGGAGCTTGGCGATAAGACGCAGTTGACGGCACTCACTCTTTCAACTCAATCGGCACTCCCGGCATTGACTCTTGCTGGCACAGTAACCGGTATGGTTGTGGTCAGTTCCTTTGGAATTTTTGTTGGTGCTAAACTGGGAGATCGAATTCCTGAACATATCATTAAGATTATGGCGTTCATGATTTTTATGATCTTTGGTCTAAGCAAAATTTTCATGTCTGAATATGTTCAAAGTATGGGTACTGTATTTGTGGTGCTGCTAACGGGTGTCATTATGGCTCTGACAGCATTCAGAGTTGTGATTTTTAGACGACAATTGAGTGAGGTGTCACTTTCTGCACTTCGCGTGACTGCAAGTGACCTCAAGGCATTTAGAAGCACTCTTAAAAATAATGTGGATTCTTTATGCAAAGAATGTGAAGTTTGTTCTGAAGAAGAATGTCTTGTAGGATATATGAAAAATCTATTGTCCGAAAAAGTAGATCCCAAAATGATTGATCAGGAATACATCGATAAGATGTTGAATAAGCATTTTGACGTTGTAAGAGCAAAAATGATCAAGGATATTTTGGATCAGTATTTTATGGACCATCCCGGAGAACGTGAAAACAATCTGGAACTTAAGAATATTGAATTGATTTTAAAGCAGATTATCGATAAAGACCATTCGTCTTTGTTTAACATTATAAAAAACAGCTAAGGAGCAAATTATGTCTAGAATGTTTGGAACTGATGGTGTCAGAGGCATCGCTAACAAAGAATTGACTATTGAACTCGCCATGGCTCTCGGCAAGTACGGCGCACATGTCATTACGAAGGGCAAGAAAAAAGCTAAAATAGTAGTTGGAAAAGACACCAGAATTTCTGGAGATATGCTTGAGAACGCACTGATTTCCGGAATTTTGTCCGCAGGCTGTGCTGTGATTAAATTGGGGGTTGTCCCTACACCTGCTGTGGCAAAGTTTGTCAGAACCATGGGGGCTGACGCTGGTGTCATGATTTCCGCGTCACATAACCCTGTTGCATTCAATGGAATCAAGTTCTTTGACAGCAAAGGTTTGAAACTTCCTGATGAGGTTGAAGATGAAATTGAAAATAATATACTTGGCAAAAAAGAAATTGAACTACCGATTGGTAATGAACTTGGGCATGTCAAAGAGTATGAACATGCCAAAACGGAATATATAGAATATGTGATAGGTACTTTAGAGGGCATCACGTTTGAGGGAATGAAAATTGCGATGGATTGTGCCAATGGTTCTGCATTTGAAGTGGCACCTATTGCCATGAATGATTTGAATGCCAAAGTATATTCCATTCATCATGAGCCTGATGGCACCAATATCAATGAAAATTGTGGTTCGACCCACATGAATGATTTAAAGAAATTTGTAAGTGTAGTAAAAGCCGATGTCGGACTAGCATTCGATGGCGATGCAGATAGGTTGTTGGCTGTTGATGAGAATGGTGATTTTGTCGATGGAGACAAAATCATGGCAATCTGTGGTCATCATATGAATAAGAGAGGCTCACTTAAAGAAAACACAATAGTGACTACTGTAATGAGCAATCTGGGTTTTGATGTAGCAATCAAGGAAAATGCGATGAAAACGTTGAAGACCAAGGTGGGTGACCGATATGTGCTTGAAGAGATGCTTGAGAATGGTTATGTTCTCGGTGGAGAGCAATCAGGACATATCATTTTTCTGGAGCACAATACCACTGGCGATGGCCTTTTGACTGCTGTCCAGCTTCTAAAAGTCATGAAAGAAACTGGGAAACCGCTTTCTGAACTGGCTAAAATCATGACAGTATATCCACAAGTGCTCAAGAATGCGAAAGTCAGTAACGCAAAAAAATACCGCTTCATGGAAAACAAAGCGGTGGCTGATCGTATAGATGAAGTTGAAAAAGCATTTCATGGCAATGGCAGAGTACTGATCAGACCATCTGGAACGGAGCCTTTGGTGCGTGTTATGATTGAGGGCTCTGATCAGAGTGTGCTGGACAGGTATGCAGATGAACTGGTTGAATTGATCGAGAAAGAACTTCGCGATTAATCCATTCACCAATTTCACTAGCACAGGTTTCATAATCGGTTACAATGAATTCTGCTTTATGTTGATGGGAATCTATGCTTTTGTAATAGATTGGATCATAATGGTTTAAGAGTAGTTTTTGGGTTAGCGTCTCATAATCACTATCTTTGAAATGTTCTGTCAATTCGGCAAACAGTTCTTTAGTGATATATGGCTTTATTTTTCCGAGAGCGGCTTCAAATGAGTGCTGGAAATCTGGTGCGCTCACATAGTCTTCAATCAAACCACTAATTCTAAAATCAAGGGAGGCGGATACTTTAATGTAGATGCCTCCTTGCAATTTATCAAATATCGCATTAGGAACAAAGACATGACCGATCCGTTTGCTTTCGGATTCCACAAAGCAATATAAACGATCTACCTTACCGAGTTGATCGAAGATTTCATTCTCAAAGCTTTGAACACTTTGTTTGCCTGAAGTACCAATCGCTCCGAGATGAGAACCTTTATGGTTGGCGGCACCTTCAAGGTCAAGGATGGGATGTCCAAGCTTTTTGAGTTCCATGAGTATATGTGTCTTGCCTACACCAGATAAACCGTTGACCACAATAAATGTGGGCAATTTTTCGGAATCTTGGAGAGCATTCAGGACTTCCTGGCGATAACTCTTGTAACCACCTTGCAACCAATAGACTGGCAGATCTATGCTTCTCATCAAAAGTGCGATTGAGCGGCTTCTGTAACCACCTCTTGCACAGTAGAAGACAATTTTTTTATCGGGATGCTCAGTCCTCAAATTTTCAACAGTTTCAAAAAACATCTGCAGTTTCGCAGAGCCATGTTGCAGTCCGACTTTTTTTGCTTCCTCCACTGATGCATTCTTGTAGATCCAACCCACTTCATGGCGTTCGATGTCATTTAGGATAGGAAGATTGATTGCGCCAACAATATGGCCTTTCTCAAATTCCGATTCACTTCTGACATCAATA
>JAWSUW010000247.1:0-3085 GCA_033549245.1 Bacillota bacterium
GTGAATTCTATAAACCTTTTGTCGACATGATAGAAAAGGCTGATCAAGCTATTGAAAAAGTGGATTTGACGGAAGAAACAGATATTCCATGTGAAAAATGCGGCAATATGATGCTGATCAGACATGGTAGATATGGCAAATTCTTGGCATGTTCAAATTACCCGGAATGCAATAACACAAAACCTATACTTAAAAAATTAGGAATTGCGTGTCCTTCATGTGAAGCCGGTGAAATTGTTGAAAGAAAATCTAAAAAACTTAAAGTTTTTTACGGATGTTCTGAGTTTCCAAATTGTACTTTTGTTTCTTGGGATATGCCCATAGATAGAAAATGTCCTAAATGTGGTGACATTTTGACACAAAAGACCAATAAAAAAGGTACCACAATCAAATGTCATAACGCATCGTGTGATTATAAGGAATAATTAGGAGGAATAAGAATTGGAAAGCAATATATTGATTAAAATGCGAAAGTTGAATCGCATTCTTCAAACATCGGGAGCAACACAATTGTCATTCAAGGACTTGTGCCATTCCATGATGGGAATTTTGGACTCTAACGTTTACGTTGTGAGCAAAAGAGGAAAAATACTCGGTGTAAGCTTAATCGAGCAAGAAGATAGTGCTGTTATAAGCACAGATGGTGGAGAGCAATTTTACGATGTTGAAGAGCAAGAGAAGTTGCTTGGAATCACAGAGACGAAATTCAATGTCACTGATACTGAACTTTTAGGACTGTTCAAAGATGATATCGGAAGCTTCTCGAAGTTTGCTACAATCGTACCAGTGATTGGTAACGCTCAAAGATTGGGAACTTTTATCATTGCAAGAAGAGATAAGATTTATCTTGAAGAAGATTTGATATTGGCTGAATATGCGGCTACGATCATTGGTCTTGAAATCATCAGAGCTAAAAGTGACGAGCATGAGGAAATTGTCAGAAATAAAGCCATAGTACAAATGGCAATCAGTACACTCTCATACTCTGAATTTGAAGCCATAATCAATATATTCTCGGAACTCAATGGCGAGGAAGGTCTTTTGGTCGCAAGCAAGATAGCTGACAAGGCGGGCATTACCCGTTCAGTCATTGTCAATGCGCTCAGAAAATTTGAAAGTGCAGGCGTCATTGAAACACGTTCACTCGGAATGAAAGGCACGTACATCAAAGTGCTCAACGATAAATTGACCGAAGAATTGGAAAAAATCAAACAATAAATCCATAAAGTCCCACTTTATATTATTTATAGAGTGGGACTTTTAGCTTATTTACTAAAAACACTTTATTTTATACAATATATAGGATAAAATAATTTTAACAAAGGTATATATAGTAGTAAGGAAGCAATTATTCGAAGATTAAACAAAATTCTTATTATTACCGATAAATGAGTATAAAACTATCACCTGGGAGGTGAATCCATGTTAAGCAAATCTTTTGAGCGTATTGATCTAATCAACAAAGCGCTGGATGGTTCTTGGCAAAAAAACAATACTATTGCCAACAATATCGCAAATGTAAACACGCCAGGTTACAAAAGGCAAACAGTGAATTTCGAAGAGGTTCTAAGAAATGAACTTAATAAAAGCAATTCAGTAAAGATGACTTTGACCGATAAGGGCCATATGGATCCTTCACATCCAGGAGAGATCAAAGTGGAGACCATACAAAACACCAGTTATCGAGTGGATGACAACAATGTTGACATTGATGTCGAAAATGCCGAAATGGCAAAGAATACACTTTACTACAATGCACTTGTTTCATCAATAAACGGTCAATACAGTCGACTCAAGTCTGTATTCAACATCAATAAATAATCCGGAGGTTAGAGATGAGCTTTTTCAATTCGATTAATGTAAGCGCATCAGGTTTGACTGCTGAACGCCTTAGAATGGATCTGATTTCTGAGAATATTGCAAACGCAAATACAACGAGAACACCAAGTGGAACACCATATCGTAGAAAAGTCGCTGTTTTCAGAGCTCAAGAAGCAAGTAGTTTCGAACAGATGCTTAATAATGCAAAAGGTCTTCAAACACTGGGTCAAGGTGTGGAGGTCGCAGGGATCACTGAGGATTTATCACCATTCAAAAAAGAGTATAATCCTGATCATCCTGATGCTGATGCTGAAGGTTATGTAAGTCTACCCAATGTAGAAATCGTTAATGAGATGATCAATCTTATATCGGCATCACGTGCCTATGAAGCCAACATCACTTCTGTCAACACGACAAAAGCAATGGCAATGAAAGCACTGGAAATCGGAAAGTAATCCAAATGATAATGAGGTGATGAAGTGGCAATAAACGGTATTCAATCAAACATGTCCATAACTGGAAATAAATTGATGGAAGTCAACAAGGCACTTGAAACCAATAAAGTGGATTTTTCAGAACTTCTAACGAATGCACTTGATCGTGTGAACGATGATCAAATCAATTCACAAAATATGGGTGAAGCGTTTATGCTTGGCGAGATAGACAGTCTTCATGATGTGACCATCGCTGGAATGAAAGCGGATTTATCTATCAATCTGGCAGTCGAGGTCACCAATAAGTTGCTGTCGGCATATAACGAGATCATGAGACTCCAGCTGTAACATTCATCAAAATTATGAGGTGTTTTAATGAAAGATTTACTCAATCGAATCAAGGATAGAATTCTTGCGTTTTATAATGGATTGGATCGCAATCGAAAAATAGTGTTATATGTGAGCGTAGGAGCTTTGATTATCGCTCTTACGTTTGGAATTCTATTTTTGGCAAGAACTGAATATGTTGCCATCGCGCAAGGATTGACCCCAGCCGAAGCCCAAGCTGTCACCACTAGACTTGATGACCTTGGAATAGTATGGCGTGGCAGTGCCAACACCTCTGTAATTTCTGTACCCGAGAAAGATGAGTCGCGTGCCAGAATGGAAATAGCCGTCGATTTGCAAGCGGTGAATTTCAGTTGGACTGATGTGTTCAGCAGTGAATCCATTACGATGACCTCTCAGACTAGAGAGCAGATGATTATTCAGGCAACAGCTGGTAAAGTGGAGAGTTCGATTGAAACATTGACAGCTGTGGAGGATGCTAC
>JAWSUW010000248.1:0-3021 GCA_033549245.1 Bacillota bacterium
AAATACAACTACGCGAAATTTTTCTGACGAAAAATTTTACCTCCAGCGTCGATGGTACTTGGTGGGTAGCTGTAGGCTGCATAGGCGAGCAGTAACCGAAGGTTACGACCAGCCCCGTGGGAGAGTAGAACGTTGCTGGTTTAAAGAAAAAAGTTCAATGAGAAATCATTGGGCTTTTTTCTTTATGGAGAGGAAAGTGGATATATCTAACATTGCATATAAAATGGCATAGAGGCCAGTGAATGTTATTTACATAGCATATATAGCGACATAGCCGCTAATGTATTTTTACATAACGAACAGATGGACATAAGGCTAGTGTATTTGCTTCGCAAACACACCTACGCCCAGTTTTTCTTTGGAAAAACTGCAACTACGCGAAATTTTTCTAACGAAAAATTTTGCATATTTTGTTTGTGTTTCTTAACTGTTTTATAGGGTAAATATTACTGTGATATAAAACAAAGTAGAGGAGAGTGATTGTTATGTCTGATTTATTTGGTAAGCTTAAAAACACAGTTGATAAGGGAGCTAAGATCATAACCACAAAATCAAGTTCTCTTATAGATGAAAACAAGTTGAAGCTGGAAATCAATTCATTGAAGAAAAAGAAAAATGATCTGTTGATTGAAATTGGAACGAGGGTATATGAAGCCAATCCACTTAATTTTTCCATTGATCAATTAACGAATGAGTTAACGGAAGTGAATAGCGTAGACAATGAAATTGCACTTCTTGAAAAGGAAATTGAACATATCAAAAAAGAAGCTGAAGATAAAATGAATGATTTAAACAAACAATGAATATATACATTCTATATTTGAAATTAAATATAAGGTTGGGTTGGCAATGTTCTATTAAGGAAAGACGAAAGCATGCACAAAGTTTAAGAGATCATATGAAAACTCAGTTTAATGCTACTGTAAAGATTGTCTATTCAGAAAAAAATGATACTTTTGAATTGTACTGTGTTTTTCTTGGAGAGAGTAGATCCTATTTGGAAAACATAATTGAAAAGATACATTTGCTGATGGATCATAAAGGGGAACTTATTTTCTCACTTGAAAGTGAAATAGACTTGTGGTGAAAAGAATACTCAAATAAGAAAACGCTGTGAGATATAATCTGCACAGCGTTTTTTTTAGATCTTGAAATATGAAATACTGTCTGATAGCTTAAGTGACAATTCATCAATTTTACCTACCACAGTACTAAAGGAATGTACGGAATCACTTTGTTCAGATACAGATTTAGTGATATCGCTTTCAGAAGCTTTGATTTTTTCTGATACGATATTGACTTCATCTAGATTTTTTAGGATATTGTCCTTATTGATTATGACTGTATCGATTTCTTTCATGAAACCATTGACTTCACTTGAAGCTGCTTCTGTTTCGATATCAATGTTTTTGAAGGCTGTTACAGTATCATTAATGATATCACGTTGAACTGCAATACGTCTCTCGAGTTCATCATTCTGGTTAGAAACTTTTGAAACTACAATTTGAACTCCTGAGATTAGTGAGCTTATATTTTGGGAAGCTCTTATGACTTCTTCCGCAAGTTTTTTGATTTCATCGGCTACAACCGCAAAGCCCCTGCCGGATTCACCTGCTCTAGCTGCTTCAATCGCTGCATTTAACGCCAATAGATTAGTTTGTTCAGCTACTTTATTGATGACCGTTGTTATATTGTTGATATCATTGAAACTTTCATTTAGATTTTGAATTTGAGTAGATCCTTGATCAAATGTATCCACGAACTCAACCATTGCATCATTTAAGGAACTCAGTTGATCATTGCCTTCTTTTGTGGCAAACTTAATTTTACTGTTGTGCATTTCTACGTTATTGGCTTTACTGGAAATTGATGATATGAGTATCGATAGATTTTTAGTTGCATCTAGGGTTTGTTCCAATAGTTCTTCTTGCACGTTTATTACTTTGTGAATATGAGCTGCATTTTCTTCGACAGCGACTGATGAATCACCCAATGTCTGATTGGACGCCGATAGAACTCCAGCCATTTCATTCAAAGCTTTCACTGCTTCAAGTGCATTTCCAATAATTGTTTTAAACTGTAAGGTAAGATTTCTTAGTGAATTGTCGAGAAGTCCGAACTCATCACTTCTATTCGCTTTGAATTCCATGGTTAGATCTCCACCTGAGAGTTCCTCCAATCCTTTCATTGATAATTTTAAACTTCTTACCATGTACTTTGATATAATAAAACCTGTAAGTGTTGATATTGTGATTATAATCAGTGCAATAATCAGAATACTCATCATTGCTTTATCGATTTGTTCATTCATCTGATCCAAGGACAATCCAATATTAAGAGAATTGTCATTATTTGATAGAGGTTCTGTAATATTGAAAACGTCTTCAGAAACCTTTAAATAAAGTGCTTCTCCCTCACTGTCGGAAGTAGCTTCAGAAGACTCTGTGGCGGAACTTGTAGTATCGGTATAGATCATTTCATCGGAGAGTAACAATTGCCCAGTTGAGTCAGACATGGAGATGTATACGATACTTCCAGAACTTTTTTCTTTGACTTCCTGGAATATGAGTTGCATATCCGTGAGATTGTCTATGTTGTAGGATTCAACTTCTCTTTTTAGTGTGTTGATCAGTGTTGAACCGTCGTTTTGCATTTGAGCCATAACACTGTTTTTAATCATAAAATAAGAAAAAAATGAAAATACGATAATGATCAATACGGACACAATGAAAATAAGGGATACGATCTTTGTTGAAAAGTGGGTCTTTTTCCGCATAAGGCCTCCTAAAAGCGTTAACGATTATTTTATCTACCATATTATATCATTATCATCAAGTACTGTAGTATGCAAATTGCATTCAAAATTATAGAATATAAATGAAACTAAAAAAATGGAGGTAAATATGATTCCTAAAAAATTAAGCATAGCCAATACTCCAACTCCAATTCATAAAATGGAAAGATTGTCAAAAGAGCTAAAGAAAAACATATTCATTAAGCGTGATGATTTTACTGGCGTGG
>JAWSUW010000249.1:0-3016 GCA_033549245.1 Bacillota bacterium
AGAAGAAAGCCGCGCTGGATGAGACCTATCTGGCGGACATTCTCGCGGTGTGATGGCTTTCATGCGTTTTCCCTGGGTTGGCGGTTTAGGCATGATACGGGCTCCTGAACCTCGGGCTCTGATATTGACCTTAACTCACTGAGCCGGTGTATGGATTCAGGTTGATACACAGGTGGGGGGGGGGGCGTCGATCGACCAGATTGTCTTCGAGCGCCTCGATCACGCCACTGTTGTCGAGAGTACCACGCAGCAGGAGAGCGCCGCTGTCGCTGGTGGTGCGGTGGCCGCTCAGCTCGACACGGACAGAACCGTTGCACGAGGGCGACCAGGTCGTTAGGGTTTCACCCATGGCGAGTGGTTCTCTGGAATCGTGTTCTGGCAGGAACATATTGATTCTACAAGAGAAAATCACTCGTCATCTTCGATTTCAGGGAATAAGCCGGGATCAGGTGTTCGATCTCATCGAGATGCACTAGAATCGTCAGCGCCGACGCAGTGCAAGTGGTATGAACAGCTCTGAGGCCTTTAAGGCCCAAATGATCGCTTTGGACGGTGTTCACAAATTCTGCATAAAATTCTTGCAGGAAAGTGAATGTAATAAAGAATCTGCTCATCGGCAGTGATCTTGATAACTAGCTTAAGAATTGCTGGGCTTGCCAAGATAGCGTGTAAAAAGTAATATGCCACATTCAAAATTTGAAAGGTTTTGACATGAAAGTTATTGTTTTCGGTGGTGATGGTTTTTGCGGATGGCCGACTACCTTGAGGCTTGCAAAAGCTGGTCATAAAGTAATGGTTGTTGACAACCTTTCGAGAAGAGCTATTGATGACGAGCTTTCATCAGGCAGCCTTACAAAAATAGCAAATATTCGTGACCGTGTTGCAGCGGCTCAAGAGAAGATCGGTGATGTAGAATTTTGTTATCTAGATATTGCAGCCCAGCCAAGTGAATTACGAGATTTGATTAAAGATTTTTTGCCTGATGCCGTAGTGCAATTTGCTGAGCAGCGCGCAGCTCCATATTCTATGATTGGAGATCGTGAACGTCGCTACACAGTAGACAATAATATTGTCGGAACCCATAATATTTGTTCAGCAATTGTCGATGTTAAGCCTGATACACATATTATTCACCTTGGTACGATGGGGGTCTATGGTTATTCTAAGAAGTTCGGAAAGATTCCTGAGGGGTATTTAGGTATTAATATTACGCAAACTAAGGAGGATACTGAGATACTTTATCCAGCCAATCCTGGTAGCGTTTATCACATGACAAAGTGTCTAGACCAGTTAATTTTCCAGTTTTATAATAAAAATTGGGGGTTGAAGATAACTGATCTTCATCAAGGTATTGTTTGGGGTGTAGAAACTCCAGAGACAAAGCTGGATACTAGATTGGTGAACCGTTTTGACTACGATGGTATTTATGGGACCGTTCTCAATCGGTTTATATCCCAGGCTGCTAATAATGTTCCGCTGACTGTATATGGTACAGGTGGGCAGTCAAGAGCGTTCATCCATATATCAGATACAGCTGAATGCATTAAGCTTTCTGTCGAGAACGATGTATTTGATAACAGCAGAGTCCGTATATTTAATCAGGTGTCGGAAGTTAAGTCAGTTGCTGGATTGGCTGAGGTGTTAAGAAAAATATATAATGCGGATGTCCAGTTTGTGGATAATCCACGGAAAGAGCTTGCTGAAAATGAGCTCGAAGTATCAAATTCAGGTCTTCGTAGCTTGGGTTTTGAACCAGTAATGCTGGATGAGGCATTAATTGATGATGTTAGGTTCGTTGCCGATCAGTCTAAAGTTAACTTCAACAAGAATAATGTTTTGACATCCCCTAAGTGGTGAGTAATGAATTTTTATTATGTGACTCCATGTGGAGGAGGGCCTGAAGAGGCCCTCGTAACCTGCTGTAGTGTTGTGGAGGTTGCAAAAAAACATCCTAATGCTGAATTTTATCATTTTTTTGTGTTAAATAATGGTGCTTGCCCTCTGGATACGTCTTCTCTCACTTTTCCTGGGAATTATAATTTTGTGGAGATTGATATTAACCCAGTCGGATGTAGGGCAGAAGCTAGAAACATAGCTCTCAAAGAAATAGCTACAATGGAACATGGTCTGGTTAATTTTCTAGACTCTGGCGATCTATTGCTTGGTGATATTGTCACATATTTCTTGGAGAGTGGAGTAGGAGACGGTAACTATGAGAAGAAGTTGTTTTCTTGTTCTGCTATCATTAAAGGGGAACAGTATAGCTCTATTAGAAACCCAAAGCCTGTCAATTTAATTAAAATAATAAATCCTTTCTATATAGGTGCTACCTATGTTGACTCGTGGCTGGCAATAAGAATCCCTTTTAGGAAAGGAAGGAAGGAAGATTGGAAATATTGGTTAGAAATTAAAGACCTTGCACGTGAAATTAAATTATTGAATGTTCTTGCATATGTTTATAATATAAAAAGCAGGCGGGATCACCTTAGGCGGAAAGCAATGCTTGTTAAAGATCAGTATCAATTTTTCCGTCGCTTTTTAGGGCTTAATTCTGTGCTTTCTGTTGGTGCACTTGTTGCCCACTACTCAATTTTAATCTATTTCTGGTTTGTTGCATATAAAAATCAGCACTAAATGGAGAGGGGGTAAGGTTTCGGCTTTCTCTAGTGTAGGGGCCCGGATGATGGGATCGCCTTTAGATGTCGGGTCCCGTGTGATTGACCACCCGCTTGGTAAATAACTCAGGTTGCTTGGTCTGCCATTCCTTCATCACCTCAATGGGTGATTGATGGTGCAGCGCCTTCTGCGGGATGTGGAGATTGTACAGCCTGGTGTAGCGTTTCAGCGTCTGCTCCAGGTCCTCGCCTGAGGTATAGCGCCGAGTCGCCAGCACGTCGCTGATGCGGCCGTTGAAGCGTTCCCCCATGCCGTTCGTCTGCGGCTTTCCCGGCTTGATCAGGCGGTGTTCGATAGCATGGGCCTGGCACTCCTGATCGAAGGGATGGTGGCCGCTGGG
>JAWSUW010000250.1:0-3011 GCA_033549245.1 Bacillota bacterium
GCTAATTTTGCTAATTCGAAATTGCAATAATAAATTTGATGATTTTCAACCGATAGGATATTAATCAGTAGACACTACTTATAGAATTATAAGCCAGAAGGGATTTGTTTGTTACTAAGTATTGTATTAGATTAGACGCTGTTCCAGTACAGAAAGTTCCATTTTGAAGAAGTCATGTTATAATAAGAATAAAAGAGGTTTGTTGAAATGAAAAATTCTATTAAGGATAACCAAGTGATTATCAGGTTCAAAGCCTTATTTTTTGACTGGCTTTTTATTTGTGCTTATTTGTTGCTTTTATTCTTGATTGTGTCTGTTTTCTATTTCGTCCTATTTAGAGGCATTCCGAAATTTACAAACTTTCAGTCGCAATTCATTGCAACTTTATCATCAGTAGTTCCAATCATAACAATTTTTTCAGTTATGGAAGGAAAGAAAAATTTTGCTACTATAGGCAAAAGAATGGCGAATCTAAAAGTTCAATTTAAAGATCAATCTATGAGAAGGAGCATCATCAGAAATACAATCAAGTTTCTACCATGGCAATTTGGACACATGAGTACGATTAATGGCATATACAATGGATTCGAAACCTTTTATTCGATGTTTTTTTTTTCTTTATCGATGATGATATCATTTATTCTTGTTCTGATGGTCCTAGTTAGAAAAGATAAAAGACATCTGGCTGACTTCATAGCCGGGAGCAGAGTTGTTCATAACGGAGGAGTACAAAATGCAAGAGTATTCTAAAGATGAATTGTCAAGAGCACTTCAAGTTGTCATATCAACTATCAACAATTGTGAAAGTGATTATTAATGTTCGTGAGTAAATCAAGATGACGGGGGGATACAATATGCAAAATTTTGAAAAACTTGGAGTATTTTATTTGGGTAAAGAATATGACGTGGACAGCAAAGCGGTCAAAGAAGATCTCGTACTTTTGAAATCGAAGGATTTAACTACACATGCTGTAATCATCGGTATGACAGGAAGCGGAAAAACTGGTCTTGGAATTGGAATCATTGAAGAAGCTATGATTGATAATATCCCCGTTATTGCTATAGATCCGAAAGGAGATATGGGGAACCTGGCTTTGACTTTTCCGAAGCTTCGTGGAGAAGATTTTCGTCCATGGATCAATCTTCAAGAAGCCTCAAACAAGGGTCTTTCAGCTGATGAGTATGCTACTGCACAAGCGGATTTGTGGAAAAAAGGGCTTTCAGATTGGGGGCAGGATAGTAGCAGAATTGAGAAACTTCGCAATGAAGCGGATGTTAAAATTTATACTCCTGGTGGCTCGGCAGGTATTGGTGTGTCGGTACTCAAATCATTTAATGCGCCTACACAAGCAATAATAGACGATAAAGAATCATACAGAGATCGCATCAGTGTGACGACCATCAGTTTACTATCGTTAATAGGTATTGTGGCAGACCCGTTTACCAGTAGAGAGTATATTTTGATATCCAATATTCTAGAATTCAATTGGAACTTGGGGAAAAACCTCGGATTACCAGATTTGATCAATGCCATTCAAAAGCCACCAATGGACAAGGTTGGTGTCATGGACGTAGAAAGCTTCTATCCTTCAAAGGAAAGACTTTCGCTTGCAATGATGCTTAACAATTTATTGGCATCACCTGGATTTGAAGCTTGGCTGGAAGGCGAAGCGCTTGATGTCAATCGGTTCTTCTATGATGAGTCTGGAAAGCCTCAAGTATCAATATTCTCAATTGCGCATCTCTCAGAAAGTGAGCGTATGTTTTTTGTGACCATGCTACTGAATGAGGTTTTGTCGTGGGTTCGCAGTCAACCTGGAACTGGAAGTCTGAGAGCAATTCTGTATATGGATGAACTGTTCGGTTATCTTCCACCTACAGCCAATCCACCTTCCAAAGGACCTCTGTTGACACTGCTTAAACAAGCACGTGCATATGGACTTGGTTTGGTACTTTCAACACAAAACCCTGTGGACCTTGACTATAAAGCTTTATCCAATGCGGGGACTTGGTTTATAGGCCGTCTTCAAACAGAACGCGACAAAGAAAGGGTACTGGCAGGACTTGAAGGAGCGGCTGCCGGTGGCAAATTCGACAAAGCCCGAACTGAGCAAATATTGGCGGGTATTGGTCAGAGAGTCTTTTACCTTCATAGTGTACACGAAGATGAACCTGTAATATTCAACACGAGGTGGGTTATGTCCTACTTGGCCGGGCCACTAACAAAAAATCAGATCACAGCGCTTCCATCCAATTATATTGTACATAAAACAATGACTGATTCCAGTGAGCCTGTCAGTGAAAAACCAGATCAAAATCAAAGTTCGCTGAGCCAAGATATGAATCATGAAAATGAAACAACTTCCACTGCACCGATATTGCCCCCTCAAATCAAACAAGTTTATCTTCCCGCAAAGCTTGGAACAGGTGGAAGAATTGTCTATAAACCTTCGGTGATAGGAATTGCAGATGTACTATACAGCAATACAAAGCATAAGGTATCGGTTTTACAAAGCTATGCGATGTTGACACCTCTGCATGATGGACCAATTGCACTCGACTGGAGTGAATCAGAGACACTTGATATTGGGATTCATGATTTGGATTCAAATCCTCTTGAGGGATTGTCTTTTGAGGGTTATCCGGTTGCTGCGACAAATGCGAAAAATTATGATACTTGGAAAAGACTATTGACCCAATATATTCGCACACAAAAAAGCCTCAAACTATTATCGTGTCCAGGTCTGAAAGTAGTTTCTGAATTTGGAGAGGATGAACGTGACTTCCGAATAAGATTACAGCATTTGGTTCACGAAAAGCGAGATGAAGATCTGGAGGCAATGAAGAAAAAATACGCTTCTAAAATTCAAACGCTAACGAATAGAAAGCAACGGGCTGAGCAAGCAGTTGAGAAGCAAAGCAGTAGAGCCTCACAGAGAAAAATGGATGCTGCCGTTTCAGCAGGAAGTGCAATACTTGGTGCTCTGTTTGGACGAAAAAGCATTAGTGCA
>JAWSUW010000251.1:0-2902 GCA_033549245.1 Bacillota bacterium
GTCAATAAGTTGACTGGAAAACCCATGTCAGATTTTGCTTCAGATCCGGTTCCCACAGATGATTATGATACGGTCATCATAGGACTCACCCGTTCTCGTCTTAAGCTTTACGGACGCATCAACAAGCGCGTGGACATCATGCTTTCATCAGGATTGCTTGAAGAAGTAAAAAAATTAAAAAATGATGGAATAGATGGTAGATATCAATCTATGCAGGGTATAGGATATAAGGAAGTTTTGGATTATCTGGATGACAAGTATGATTTTGACACCATGGTGAGCGTTTTAAAGCAAAGCAGCAGAAGATATGCCAAAAGACAAATGACATGGTTCAGACGTTATAAGGATATGGAATGGATAGACTTAGATCAATTCACAACGGTAATGGACATCACAGAAGAAATCCTGTCAAAGATAAAAAAATAGAGAGAAGGAGGGGGATTTATGAAAAATACAATTAATTTGCAAGATGTATTTTTAAATCAATGTAGGAAAGACCAAACACCAATTACGATTTTTTTGATCAGCGGGTACCAGATCAGAGGCTTAGTAAAGGGATTTGACAGCTACACGATTGTACTCGACAGCGAAGGTAAGCAACAAATGATTTACAAGCATGCGATTTCAACAATCATACCATCGAAAACGATTAATTTTCAGGCATAATAATTAGAAAAAGAGCGTTTAGGGGCATCGATTCCAAGAACGCTCTTTTCATTTTAGTGTGAATAAGCGGTTGTTATTCTAAGTAAGAACCTATATAATATTTATGGAATATTTAAGTTAAAGAAAGGTTGGTATCAATATGATGGATACAAAGGTTATAAACGCCATAAGAGTTATATCGGCTGAAGGCGTTCAAGCTGCGAATTCGGGTCACCCAGGTCTTCCACTTGGCGCTGCACCGATGGCATACACATTATGGTCAAAGGTCATGAAACATAGTCCTGGCAATCCTGAGTGGCATAACAGAGACAGATTTGTCCTTTCTGCCGGTCACGGTTCCATGCTCATTTACTCTTTACTCAATTTATTCGAGTATGGCCTCCCGATGGAAGAAATCAAGAATTTCAGACAATTCGGCAGCAAGACACCAGGTCACCCTGAATACGGTCATACTAAAGGCATCGAAATCTCAACCGGTCCACTTGGTCAAGGTCTTGCCAATGCGGTTGGATTTGCCATGGCAGAAACTAGACTGGCAGCTGAGTTCAACAAACCGGAATTCCCAATTGTAGATCATTACACATTTGCGCTTTCAGGTGACGGTTGTTTGATGGAAGGCATTTCATATGAAGCCGCATCACTAGCAGGTACGTTAAAACTAGGCAAACTCATTTTGATGTACGATTCGAACAAAATCTCCATTGAAGGCAGCACTGATCTTGCATTCACTGAAGATGTCGGCATGCGCTTCGAAGCTATGCACTGGCAAGTGCTCACAGTTGAAGATGGCAATGATGTGGCGGCTATTCAAGAAGCGCTTGAAGCAGCTAAAGCTGAAACTGAAAAACCTTCGATCATCATAGTGAAAACCATAATTGGTTTCGGCGTTGCCTCAAAGCAAGGTTCTCATAAAGTCCATGGATCACCACTTGGTGATGACGGTGTGGCTGAACTGAAAGCATTTGCTGGTTGGGAAGGCAAAGCACCATTTGATGTCCCGGCAGATATCAGAGCATTTTTGAAAAACGAAGTAGTAAAGCTCACGGAGAAAGAAACTGAGTGGAACTCACTTTTTGAACAATATGAAAAAGCTTACCCTGAACTGGCAACAGCATACAAGCAATGGTTCAGTGGAGATGCGCCAATGGAATTCCTTGAGTCGGATGAATTTTGGAATTATTCAGAAGCTACAGCTTCAAGAAGTTCATCAGGTAAAGTGCTCAACAAATTGGCAGATGTGGTACCGAATCTCTTCGGTGGTTCAGCGGACCTTTCCCCATCCAACAATTCAGACATGAAAAAGAGAGATTCTTTCTTTGCAGATCAACGTCATGGATCAAACTTACACTTTGGTGTAAGAGAACACGCTATGACTGCTATTGTAAATGGAATCCAGGCGCATGGTGGCCTCAAAGCATATGCGGCAACATTCTTCGTATTCACAGATTATATGAAGCCGGCGATTCGTTTGGCGGCACTTATGAAATTACCTGTGACTTATATTCTTACTCATGATAGTATTGGAGTAGGAGAAGATGGTCCAACGCACCAGCCAGTCGATCATCTTCCGATGCTGAGGGCAATTCCAAACATCCAAGTCATCAGACCTGCAGATGCAAGAGAAGTTTCAGCGGCATGGTATGTGGCTATGACTACTAAAGATTGTCCAACGGCACTTGTTTTGACGCGTCAGAATCTTCGTGAATTAGAGCATTCTTCCAGAGAAGCACTGAAAGGTGCATATGTCATCTCAAAAGAAAAAAATAAAGCGGAGTTAGTATTGATCGCAACTGGTTCAGAAGTGGCACTTGCTGTGGATGCGAAGGAAGCTTTATTGGCTGAAGGTATTGATGCAAGAGTAGTTTCAATGCCTTGTCAGGAGATATTCAATAAACAATCGGATGAGTACAAGCAATCAATCTTATTGGAAGGTGTGCCTAAACTCGCTATTGAAGCCGCCAGCACATTTGGATGGCATAAATACGCTTGTGACGTTATCGGTATGGAAGATTTCGGTGCATCAGCACCAGGAGAAGTCCTTTTCGAAGCTTTTGGTTTCACTGTGGATAACGTAGTAGCTCGATCAAAGAAACTTTTAAAAAAATAAATCAATAAAAAGAATTCTCAAAACTGGCGGAAAAAGTGGAATACCACGAGGGATTGAGAAGGATCAACAGCCGACCGCCTGGGCATAAATATGTCTAGGTGTGTCGGTTTTTTATTGCCTGATGCACCT
>JAWSUW010000252.1:0-2827 GCA_033549245.1 Bacillota bacterium
CCAGTCAGATGGTAAACTATTCTGAACTGGCAAAGGATGTTGGAATATCTGCCCCCACAGCAAAGCAGTGGCTATCCGTTCTTGTATCATCAGGAATTGTCACGCTGATCGAGCCCTATTTCAATAATGCGCTTAAAAGAATCGTTAAATCTCCGAATATGTATTTTTTAGATACGGGGTTATGCGCTTATTTAACAAGGTGGACGAATCCTGAATCTCTTGAGATTTCGGCGATGTCA
This sequence comes from Bacillota bacterium, assembly GCA_033549245.1. GTDB lineage: Bacteria > Bacillota > Clostridia > Peptostreptococcales > Acidaminobacteraceae > Fusibacter_D. Next base: position 240 of record JAWSUW010000252.1, read on the forward strand.
GGTGCTTTTTTCGAAACCTATGTGATTAGTGAGATAATCAAGAGCTATTATAACTCAGGAAAACGACCACCAGTCTTCTACTATAGAGATTCAGATCAAGTGGAAATCGATTTGATTATTGAGCAAAATCAAACGCTATATCCAATAGAAATCAAAAAAAGTGCACAGCCTAAACCAAACTCAATCAGACATTTTAAAGTGCTCGAAAAAACTGGTAGACAGATAGGAATGGGAGGAGTCATTTGCTTGTGTAGTGATATTATACCAATTGATCGTAACAATAACTTTGTTCCAGTAAGTATGATTTGAAATTAGTAGCTAGTATTGATGTCATATCCTCCAACAAATTTTGTATAGCCCTCCAATATCATTGATTAGGATCTTTGGTTATAATTAATTCAAGTAAAAAATCTTGGAGGGCATATGGCTAAGTTAACACTGAATAATATCAATAAAATCTACGACAATGGATTTCAGGCTGTAAAAAGCGTTGATCTTGAGATCGCAGACAAAGAGTTCATGATTCTTGTAGGACCATCAGGTTGTGGTAAGACAACAACACTTCGTATGATTGCGGGTCTTGAGGAAATTACTGATGGAGACCTCAGAATCGGTGATGAATTGGTCAATGACATCGCACCAAAAGATCGTAATATCGCAATGGTATTTCAAAATTATGCGCTCTACCCACATATGTCGGTTTATGACAATATGGCATTTGGACTCAAACTTAAAAAAACACCTAAAGACGAAATAAAAGAACGTATAGAGAAAGCGGCAAAGATCTTGGACATCGATCAATTGTTGACCAGAAAACCAAAGCAGCTTTCAGGTGGACAAAGACAAAGGGTTGCTCTAGGCAGAGCCATCGTCAGGAAACCGGAAGTTTTCTTGATGGATGAACCACTATCGAATCTGGATGCAAAACTCAGGATCCAAATGCGTGCTGAACTGATTAGATTGCACAATGAATTACAAACCACATTTGTTTACGTAACTCACGACCAAACTGAAGCGATGACCATGGGCACTAGAATTTGCGTTATGAATGATGGAATCATTCAGCAAGTTGCTGATCCTAAAACTATTTACAATAAGCCAGCGAATTTGTTCGTAGCAGGTTTCATCGGCGCACCTCAAATGAACTTCATCCCGGCAAAACTCGTAGAAAAAAGTGGCGAGATTGTTGCGGTTATTGATGGAAGTGAAATTATGCTCAGCACTGAAACTGCATCCAAAGTCAAAGCTGGAAATTATGTAGGAAAAGATGTCATTGTTGGCGTGAGACCCGAAAACATTAAAATTGTAGGTGAAGGTACAGGGCTTAAAGTCAAAGTCGAAGTTACTGAGCTACTGGGAAGCGACTCTAATATTTATTTCACATTTAGAGATAAACAATATATCGCAAAAGAAGACGGTTCCATCGATTTGAAATTTGGTCAGGAAATCAATATTGCTTTTGACAATGAAAAAATCCACTTGTTTGATAAGGAAACTGAGCAATCAATCCTCCTTTGATTCTTACATCCTATTATTGGGACAGATCCTCCACATCTGTCCCATATCCCTTTTTTTAAAAATATGCTAGAATTGAAATGTACCTTATAAGGGAAATCAATGGGAGAGGTGGATGTATGAATGCTTTGCTTCAGGAACTTCAGACAATTTTGGACTGCAAAGTTGAATGGATCAAATCCGATCAACTCAAGCCTAAAAAAAATCAAACCATCATTTGTGGATCAAACCGTTTGAAAGTTCTGGTTCATAGATCACTCAGCCAGGTTGAGATCAGCTTGATTGAGAAACTCTTGGATAATTCCTCGATTTCATACATACAGAGCGAACTTGACATTCTTTGCGATCCAAATGGATACAAAAATGATGACAGGGCTTTAAAATATCCTTTGAAATTGTGGCGTATTCTATATAGAGACAGTAGCGAGGAAGTATCTGAGATATTGAAATCCTCGTTCCATAAAGATCAGATCATCAACATGAATAACAATGAAAGCGTGGTTTTTGTCTCGAAAGATGAAATCACACCATATGAACTTTTAGGCGTTTTAGAGTCAGAAGCTTTGACTAGCGTCAAAATAATCATAAGCAATTCCATTGCACAATCATCAAGCCTGCACAAGGCTTATTTAGGCACCCTTGAACTTTCAGAACTTGGAAAACGCATAAAAGAAAAGGCTCAAGTCATAAAATATGAGGACATGTTGTTTCCTATGTTTGTGAGCCAACTCAGAAAAGTAAATGGTTTGGATCTGAGCACTAATTCGGTTGGTGATTCCGAACTTGAACAAACGGCTATAATTTTTCTTGAAAACAATTTAAACATTACTGAGACGGCGAACAAACTGTTTATTCATAGAAATACACTGATTTACAGGCTCAATAAACTCGAAAATATCACTGGTTATGACATCCGAAAATTCAATGATGCCATCAACTACTATTTGAGCTATCTTGCAGATCAGATCAAGTGACAGTACACAGTCGAAAAGTCCCTCAGGGACTTTTTATTTGTTTGCGAGGCATGTGGCCGAGCTAATGGTCTTGAAAGAAAGACCTGTCACCTAGCTAAT
>JAWSUW010000253.1:0-2776 GCA_033549245.1 Bacillota bacterium
GGTGTGAAATTTGATCTTTTAACTCATTAACAGCTTTAACTCTTTCTCTTTCGAGTTCTCTATGGGCGTTGAGCTTCATGCTTTCAATATCCGATTCTGCTGCCTTGATAATCTCAAAAGCTCTGTTTTCAGCACGTAAAGTATGTTTTTTGACAATGTCCTTGCCCTCTTCTTCCGCCAAGGAAAGTTTTCCTTCATACTCAATTTTATGCTCAAGTGCAATTGCTTCCATATCAGCGGCATGCTGGATTTGATTTTTGATCTCGTTTTCACGATTTTGCATAAATTTTGTTACCGGCCCAAATAAAAACTTTCTAAGAATTAAATACAGGATGAGCGTATTGATCAGCTGGAATGCAAATGTCCAGTTAATTTCTACAAGTCCCAATCTTAGACTCGCAGTTGTCAAGTCCATACTCATGTAAATCCTCCTTTACGGGATTATTTCCTATATTTTTTACAACATTCTTACAAGTGGGTTTGCAAACAATAATATAAGAGCGATTACCAATCCATAGATACCAGTTGTCTCTGCAACAGCTGCACCGAGCAACATTGTTCTAACGATGTCTCCTTGAGCTTCAGGTTGTCTACCGACGCCTTCTGCACCTTTACCTGCTGCGTAACCTTGACCGATACCAGGTCCGATACCTGCGATCATCGCTAGACCCGCACCAATAGCTGAAGCGGCAAGAATAAGAGCTTTTCCTGTAATAGGTTCCATAATATAATTCCTCCTCAATAATTTTTAAATTGTTTTCAATCCACATTAAAGTTTCAGTAGTGGGTTGGCAAATAATAACACAAGCGCGATCACCAGCGCATAGATTCCCGTCGTTTGAGCGACAGCTTGTCCGAGAAGCATTGTTCTCGTAATTTGAGCTTGAAATTTCGGTCTTTTTCCGACCGCTTCAGCTCCTTTTCCGGCTGCATATCCTTGACCGATACCAGGACCAATACCCGCAATCATTGCAATTCCAGCTCCTAATGCAGAAGCCATAAGGATAATTTCTGTCCCTTCAAGTCCGATTAGCGGATTACCGAAGAGCATCAGTAGCGAGATGACCAGTGCAAATATACCCGAAGTCTGGGCGACTGCTTGACCAACAAGCATTGTTCTTACAACTTGAGATTGTAAAATCGGCCTTTTCCCAACGGCTTCGGTTCCCTTACCAGCAGCATATCCTTGTCCAATACCAGGTCCCATACCGGCAATCATTGATATGCCAGCTCCGATTGCAGATGCCATGAGAACCAGAGTACTGCCTTCGACATCAACCAGTGGGTTTCCAAAGATCAATATGAGCGCTACAACAAGTGCGAGTATACCTGATGTTTCTGCAACAGCAGCTCCCAAAAGCATGACGAAAATTGATTTTCTTTGAGTTTTTTGATTTCTCGAAACAGCTTCAGCGCCTTTCCCTGCCGCATACCCCTGTCCAATGCCAGGACCGATTCCAGCGATCATTGCGAAACCGGCTCCGATTGCAGATGCGGAAAGGATGAGTGCTTTTGGTTCAAAGGTCATCAACCATTCGAAAAAGCGCATTATGAAATTGGTTGAATCCATGAGTTCACCCCTTTATGATTTATTTCCCTTTGGCCATTTATTCCATAGCGCCAGAAATAAATACCATAGTCAACATTGTGAAGATAAATGATTGTAGCAATCCTGCAAACAAATCGAAATATATATGCAGAACAGCTGGAACACCAGCCTGAAGTAATGGAACAGCAAGGCCCAATAGTGACTCGGTGAAACTACCTAGCGCTCCATAAAGAAGCGTCATAATGATTACGCCCGCAACGATATTTCCGAACAAACGGAATCCGAGTGATATCGGGTTCGCAAGTTCACCAATAATGTTGAGAGGCAATAGAAAAGGTATAGGTTCCAGAAATCCTTTCGAATACCCGCCAAGTCCTTTGCTTTTCACACCAAATACTTGGGTCAGCACAAAAGTGGTGATTGATAAACTCATTGTTGTGTTAAGGTCAGCTGTAGGTGGCCTAAATCCAAGTAATCCAATAATATTGGATATTCCTATGAAAATTAGAAGAGTTCCTACAAAAGGTGCCCATGCAACATTGCGTTCACCCATATTTTGTTTAGTCATGCCGTTGATTACATCAACGATTTGTTCCACAACCAGTTGAAAACCTTTTGCTTGTTTTTTTAGATTTCGGGTCGCCAAAATCGAAAAAATGAGTACAACAAACATGATCAACCAGGTGACAGTTACAGTTTCAGTCACAGGAATGGAGCCAATGTGAAATACAATACGTGGTCCAAAACCTTCAACGCCCATTAGTTTCGTCCTCCTTTCTCTTAAAGATGTTTTTGTAGTACGTCTTGTCATTAAAAAGATTTGTTGCAAAAATCACAAATTTAATTATAAGTAGCCCGATCACAGTACCTAATATATTGATATAGGGTGCCACAATCGAAACATAAATGACAATTGCTGTGATGAAATATCGAATGAAGTATTGTGCAACCGTAAAAGTTTGGGCCTTACCAGGATGCATTTTGACCGCCCGGTTCAAAGTGTTTGCAAGCTGGAAAAAATTAAGCGCACTTATGGCTGAGCCGAAAATCAGTCCCATCAGAAATGGCAATGGTTCTTTCAAAAACACAACTCCCATGATACCGATGGCGACAATAACTGCGATAAGTATTTTGACCACAGTGATTTGAGTTTCTCTAACTGAATTCATTTAGTCACTTCCGTTTCTTTTTTCGCGCATCTTTCTCAAATTTCTGAACATAGCGTTC
>JAWSUW010000254.1:0-2742 GCA_033549245.1 Bacillota bacterium
CCGTTGACAATCAGATCGTTGTCGGATTCAAAAAAGACAAACTGGAAGAACTGCTGAGCTACCATTCTCAATAAACCCTTACAAAACGGTCGAAGTGATTGACTGGTGATAGATTATAAGGTAGATTAGTTATTGATAGTAATTATTGGTTTGGGAGGTATAATTATGGATTTAGTAAACGAGAACAAGATCGGTGTCTGTAAAGATACGAGTGTGATTGACGAAGTTGGCAATGAATTTAAAGGTGAGAGCTGGGAAGTCGGTATTTATCTTGCCATGGCCCGACAAGCACAGCGTGAAGGCTATCCTGAAATTGCCTTGGTTTTAAAAGAAATTGCCTTTGAAGAAGCGCAGCATGCAGCCTTATTTGCGGAGCTGTCCGGCAGAATATCTACCAGCACAAAACAAAACATTGAAAAAATGTTGGCCGGAGAAATCGAAGCGAATAAGGGGAAACGTGAAGCGGCAGTTAAGGCCAAGGATGCTGGGATTGACCAGGCTCATGATGTTCTGGACGAATCAAGCCGGGATGAAGCACGCCACGCCCGAGCTTTACAAGGTTTACTGGACCGTTATTTTAAATAGACAAACTCTCTCTTCATTCCCCATAAGAAAGGCGCGCTTTCAATACTATATTCCTTAGCCGCTTTGTAAATGCAAAGCGATATAATTTCCTATCTCTTTTTTTGAAAGATATCTCTTGATATCTCAATTATTCTCAGAATTCCGAAAAAGCTTATCGGAACCTAAATCTTTTTAAATAAAGAAATAATTAACAGTAGAAGTGTTGTGGAGTCTGTGGGTAACTCTTTAGAGTTATCCATCAGAATTCATAGCTGCGGCATTTCCACAGCCCCCCTATACTAAAGCTATTATGAATTATGTTAACAAGTTGAGACTTACACCGCCGACTTCATCCCTAAACTCACCCTATCATGTCTCGCTGGGTCTATGCCCTTACATTCCTTCGTACTGTCTTTAGGAAAAAGCGGAGACAGCTTTAAGCTACGATGCTGCCTCAATGGGCTAATGGAAATTATCCTCTTATCTCCGCTTTATCGGCTTGATAAACTTCTTTACGCAACTTGTTTGATCTGGTTCTTTCTGTACTCGCCTAGGACCAATTCTGCCTTGTATTCGGCCTGCTTTTTGACCAAGTTGTAGATTACTGACACAATTTTCTTTGAAATGACCACAAGGGCTTGTTTTTTCTTTAGCGGGTTGTCAGGCCGTGTCTTTAAGTACTGATACAATTCCTTCATTTCCGGATTTTTGGCTACCATCGTCCTGGCCATTTGATATAACACACTTCTTAAGTTTTTGCGACCTCGTTTCGATATGCAGGTCCCACTTCTATTTTGGCCTGAGCTGTCCTCTATTAAATTGTAGCCGGCCATTTTGCTGATTTGGCGCGGATGATCAAACCTCATAGGGTCTCCTATCTCACCAAGGAAACTGGCTGCTGTTACAACACCGATGCCTGGGATCCCAAGTATGATTTCTTTGATCCCTGTTTCATCCAATGCCAGTTCCATAGCTTTTTCGATTTGCTCCAGCTGTCCCGTTAATAGCTCTAATTCTTCAATCATTAGCTCCAGTTTTAATTTGGCTGCTCTAAGTCCGTAATTGACACCTATGGATGTTTGAGCTACATCTACAAGCTGTTGTGCCTTTTTTAAACCAACGGTCCTTTTAACAGCCTTTCGAATCTCCAGAAGGATTCCATCTACACCCAGGTCAAGGATTAGTGAGGGAAAGGGGCAGCTTTTTAAAATTTGAATCGAAGCCTTCCCTTTGAGTGGGTTTTTAAATACGGTTGTGATTTCGGGGAAATATTCGTCCAATACGGTTGTTATGGTATTCTTGAGGGCATTATGTCGCTTCATCAGGCTTACTCTGGCGTTGGACAACCCCCTTAATTCTGCAAAGACGTCATGTGGCATGTATACCTCATAATACCGGCCATCGCGAATCAACCTGGCTATTGTCAGAGCATCTTTTTTATCACTCTTCGTAGGACTGTTATCATCAAGTTCCTTTGCACGTTTCGTATGAAACGGGTTAATCATCACCACTGTTATTCCTTGTAAAATTAAGTGGTTTGCGAGAGGCTTCCAGTAATGGCCAGTCGGTTCCATACCCACAAAAACTTTATTCAGTTTCTTGAACTTGCAAATCGTCTTTATGCTTGCTAAAATATCATCAAAGCCTTCTTTGTTGTTATTAAATTTCAGAGCTTTACCGATCTCCAAGCCACGGTAATCTGTAAACCTTGCCCACTGTACATTTTTTGCAATATCTACACCAACAATCAATGTGTTTGCCGTTATGGCTTCAAGTTTTTGAGAGTTGTTCATTTTGTAACCTCCGGATTTTATGATATTTGTGCGTTTGCAGAGCACACATTTATCATAACTGGAGGTTATTAATTTTTCAAAGAGCATTTTCACGTATTACAGGAATGCTACCAGTACAAAAAAAGCGGCCAATGGCCGCTTTTTTTCTATTCACGGTGTCCGCAACCGCAGTCTCCGTGCTTGTTATTGTCGTGCGTATAACCATGTTGTTCCTTACAGCATCCCGACTCATGGTCGTGCTTACCGTGGTCCTGCGTGGCTTTCCTATCCCCGCTGCATCCGCAATTAGACTTTTTTTCTGTCATCACTGTCGCCTCCCTAGGCATGTTTTGAACATATGCTCATTTTTAATATAATGCAATAACGAGCATATGTCAATAACAAG
>JAWSUW010000255.1:0-2734 GCA_033549245.1 Bacillota bacterium
TGTGGTTTTCAGCTACTAAAAGAAAAATCATTGCGGCTTGAATTTTGAGAGCAAATCAACCAACTTTGGAAAGAACCCAAGATGGCATCAAATTACCTAGATCCTTGGCAAAGGAAATGAAACTTCCGTTTTTCGCACTCGATCACACTGAGGAAATTCTTTCCAACGCATATTTAGAAGCTCCCTTAAGTGATGATAAAGATAGTTATCCAGTGGTCATAATGTCACATGGATGGATGGGTTTTAGAAATTTACACAATGATTTTGCCGAACTCCTGGCAAGCAACGGTTATATTGTACTGGGGATTGATCATACTTTCGGCGCACAAATGACAATATTCAATGATGGTTATGCCGCAGAAGTCGATAATAGTGCATTGCCTGATAGAGACTCCACACCTGATTTTTTAAATTACGCCAACAGGCTTGTACTCACATATGCTGGAGATATAAGTCTGGTATTGGATTCAATGGAATCGATCAACAGTGGAGATTATTCTGAAATCATGACTGGAAGCATAAATTTTGAACAAATAGGTTTAATGGGTCACAGTACTGGTGGTGGTGCGGATGTTGCAGTTGCTCTGAGAGACGAGAGAGTGAAAGCACTTTTCGCGATGGATGCCTGGGTAGAGCCTTTAGGTATGGATGAGATGACTGGCGGTCTATCGATTCCAGCATTGTTTCTAAGAAGTGAACAATGGGAAGGTGGTCTAAATGACAATTATTTGAATCCACTGGTAGATGCGAGTGGAGATGCGAGTTTGATTCAAATAGAGGGAACAACTCATATTGACTTCACTATGTCTTCCATGTTCTCCAGTCTTACCGGCATTATTGGATTCACAGGAGAACTCAGCAGAGAGGAATCTGCGAGAATTCAGCATGATTATGTATTGGAATTTTTCAATCAATCGCTTAAATAGGAAAATTGAAGGAGGTGAAGCATTTTGGAAATCATCATCAACAATGAAGTCAAGACCTTCCTAAAGAAGAAAAAATCAACAGTCCTTACGGTTTCATTAATCCGTTCCGGAGGAGGCTGATGTGGATCGTTTTCGATGCCCGAAGTCGGGTATCAGGTTCCAGAGGTTCTGGAGCATTACAATTCGTATCAAAGTGATGGCATAACAGTCTATATTATGAAAAATGTGAATACTATCAACAATAGATTGGAGTTTGTAGCGATTACGTTTTTGTTTGTCACGTCGCTGAGTGTTAAGGGTGTTAAAGTCAACGCGCTATAGAAAATGAAAGTGTGAAAATATGCTAGTAAAAGAACAAATTATAAAAAGTTTGAAAATCACAATAGGCGTAGTCATTGCAATTTTACTTGCACAGGCTCTGAAAATGGAGTTCTATTCTTCAGTGGCAACAATTGTGATTGTCAGTATGCTATCTGCAAAAAAGCAATCCATAAAATTGGCTGCAACCCGCCTTTTGGCAGCGATTGTTTCTTTGGCGCTTTCATCTGTGCTATTTATTGTTTTCGGATTTTCATTGCCTGTATTTGCTTTATACATCTTAATATTCACTTTTTTGATGTATAAATTTGATACGAAAATTGCCATTGTGCTGAATGTAGTCTTGGTGATGCACATTTATTCGCTTGAGGAAGTAACCTTTCCCATTTTACTCAATGAATTTGGTTTGATGATTCTAGGCGTTTCAGTTGCACTGGTCATCAATATGTTCATTCTAGATATTGAAGATGAGCTCATAGGGTACCAAAAAGAGGTGGAAAATTTATTTGACAGAATCTTTCAGAATATGGGGAAGTGCCTATTGAATGAGTGTAAAACAGAAGTGGTCAAGGAAGATTTGGATGACCTTAAAAATGTTCTATCAAGGGCTGAAACTCGCGCTTACGATTATAAGAACAATTATTATATTCACGAAAACAATTATTACACTGAGTATTTTATCATGCGAAAGCAACAATACTACACGGTCAAGACAATGCAGGAGTTTATCAAATTAAAATTTCTGAAACAAAAGGAAGTTGAGTTGCTTAAGGATTTTACTGATCACTTTGTCAACAACACCAAAGTATTGAATTCTTGTGTTTCACAAATTGAAATGCTTGAAAATATCAAACATCATTTCACATATGAATCAGAGCTTCCATCCAGTCACAATCAACTTCAAAATAGAATTGCATTGCATCAATATCTCTATTCTTTAGAGGATTTGATCACAGTGAAAATGAGATTTATTGAGAAATTTGAAAAGAAATAATAGTTACTTTCGCTGCTATCACGAATCCATCACATTTACCATTTATTGACAGTAGGTGACTATATCCAAAAGATTCATAGATCAGCACTTATATTGATGGGACTGGTGTTTTTACTTGTCGTATTACTTGGACCATCAAGCACTAGTGATTTTATCACTTACAGCAGTCGGTTCATTATTTGTGGAAAGACCTTGGTGTAAATATTTGTGTCCCTATGGGGCATTATTGGGTTTTACAAATAAGTTCAAGATATTTAGGCTTAATAGAAATGAATCCACATGCATCTCGTGTGATTTGTGTAGTAAATTATGTCCAATGAATATTGATGTAGCTAACAGTAAAAAAGTCTCTCAGCTCCAATGTATCAGCTGTTTTGAGTGCACTTCTGAAAATATTTGCCCTGTTCCTGAAACTGTAGAATTGAACACTCTCACCACTTAAAGCCTAGCTTTTGAAGTGGGAGATTCCTGTTTCATTGTCTTGTGCCTCATTTGG
>JAWSUW010000256.1:0-2720 GCA_033549245.1 Bacillota bacterium
TCGCTCAAGATATTGTAAAATGGAAGGTGAAAGGATACCGCGTGTTGATTGCACTCAGCACGATGGATCGACTAGAAAGATTCAAGCGTACCATGGATGACTTTGAGGTGCTCATGGGAACGAGCGAAGAGTATGATCGTGTGCTCAGTGGTCAAGCCGTGGTCTTTGTTCACCCAATCAGACAAGGGTTCTATTTTGATACTTTCAAGACGGTTTTATTGACGGAGAACGAACTGTTCGGTGAAGGAAGAAAGATTTCAAGGAAAGCACCGGCACAAGGAAAGGTCATAAAAGCTTTCTCCGAGCTTTCAGTCGGTGATTTTGTCGTGCATGAAAGCCACGGTGTAGGCCAATATCTCGGTGTGGAACAAGTCAAGATAGATCAGACGCGCAAGGATTTCCTGAAGATCAGATATGCAAAAGATGATTATCTTTACATTCCGGTTGAAAGTGCCGGTCTGATTCAAAAATATCTTGGTACCGATCAAGACAAGATCAAGCTCAACCGCTTGGGCGGCACTGAGTGGAAACGCACCAAAACCAGAGCTAAACGCGCCATAGAAGATATGACTGATGAGTTGATTGAACTCTATGCTATTAGAAAAGAGAGAAAAGGTTTTGCCTTTTCAGGTGATAGTGACTGGCAACGTGAGTTCGAAGCTATGTTCCCATATCAGGAAACAGGGGATCAGCTCAAATGTATCGAGGAAATCAAACGTGATATGGAAAAACCCGCACCTATGGAGAGGTTGCTTTGTGGTGATGTCGGATATGGAAAGACAGAAGTCGCACTTAGGGCAGCTTTCAAAGCGGTGTTGAACTCAAAACAAGTGGCTATTTTGGTACCGACCACAATTTTGGCTCAGCAACACTACAATAATATCGTGGAGCGGTTTTCAAAATACCCAGCCAATGTTCAAATGATTTCTAGATTTCGTTCTAAAGCAGAACAGGAAAAAATCATCAAAAATATTGGAAATGGAGTTGTTGATGTCGTTGTAGGGACACACCGCTTGCTTTCAGAGGATGTAAAATTCAAAGATTTGGGTCTTCTTGTCATAGATGAGGAGCAACGCTTCGGAGTCAAACACAAAGAGAAAATCAAACAGTTAAAGGAAAATATTGACGTTTTGACTTTGTCAGCCACCCCGATTCCAAGAACACTACATATGTCCATGATTGGTATCAGAGATATGAGTGTTATAGAAGATCCACCGGAAGACCGCTATCCGATTCAGACTTATGTGGTCGAATATGACGAAATGCTGGTAAGAGAAGCTATTGTGCGTGAACTCGAGAGGGGCGGACAAATTTATTTTGTTCACAATAGAGTCGCAGACATCGATCAAGTAGCTGCCAAGTTGCAGGAACTGGTGCCGGAAGCATCTGTACAGTTCGCTCATGGTCAGATGAACGAGCACACTCTAGAAAAAGTCATGATAGATTTCATGAACAACAGTTTCAATGTTCTAGTCTGCACGACAATCATTGAAACCGGTCTGGATATTTCCAATGTCAACACTATCATCATAAACGACGGAGACCGTTTGGGATTGTCTCAACTCTACCAATTGAGAGGACGAGTGGGCAGAAGTAATCGATTGGCATATTGCTACATTTTTTATCAGGAAAATAAAGTGCTCAATGAGATTGCGGAAAAGAGATTGAAAGCCATAAAAGAATTCACAGAACTTGGCGCGGGCTTCAAAATCGCGATGAGGGATCTTGAGATCAGAGGCTCTGGAAACGTTCTTGGAACCGCACAACATGGTCATATGGAAGCAATCGGATATGATCTTTATGTCAAACTCCTTGAAGAAAGCATGATGCGTAAAAAAGGAGAACATGTGAAAGAACGGATCCAAGCGAAAATCGATCTGGCGGTCAATGCCTATATTCCTGAGGGTTATATCGACAATCATCAGATCAAAATCGAGATATACAAAAAAATTGCATCCATTGATTCCAGGGCTGCTGTGGACGCTGTTTATGAAGAAATTGAAGACCGTTTCGGCACTGTGCCGACCTCAGTCAGCAATCTGATTTCCATAGCCTTGATCAAAACTTTATGCGAGGACATGTTTATCGAGGAGGTTTCAGAGGATGGCACAGATTTCATTCTGAAATTCATCGCAGATGCTCCAATCAGTCCGCTATTCATCAGCAAAGTCATGGAATTCGATTCGAAAAACGTGAAGTTCATAGCGCGGAACCCAGCTCTAATGAAATTCAAAATTACAAACAGATTAAGAAAAAAAGAACAACAATTGATTGCCCTTGAAAATTTTGTGGAAAAAATATATAGTTTTCATAGTGATTATGTTAATATATGATAGTATGACAGAATATCCCCACTAGTACAACGTATTTGAAATAATTGTGCAAATGTCTACAAGGTGTTATAATTAAAGTATCAACACTTTGGAGGTAAATCAAGATGGCACGTCCTAAAAAATACGGTAATTTCAGCCTTACAGATGCTGAAGTTGAGCACTTAACTACAATTACCAATACGAGAACCGCAGAGGCACAAAAGGTGCAGCGTGCCAAAATATTGCTTCTCAGTTCAAAAGGCATGAGCAATGTGAGTATCGCAGAAAAGCTGGATATTCATCGTAATTCAGTTGAACTGTGTTTGAAGAAGTACAACGTTTCTGGCCTGGAATCAGCCTTGATAGACGATTCTGGCAGAGGTCGGAAAGCAATTTTGACTGACGATG
>JAWSUW010000257.1:0-2684 GCA_033549245.1 Bacillota bacterium
GCTTTTGAATCCCTGCAACAATTGAAATTAAAGAGACAGAGAAGGTGTGTCTGAAATAACTTGTAAACTCACGCTAGTAAGTAAAGTCCTATTTTTTTCATATGTATTGCCCTCTCACGCCTTGTATTTTATTTATTTGCCCATACCATAAAACAGTATACCACTTTTTTAGTTTGTTTTCTCTTTTGATTGATAATACACTATAATAGAATACAAATACCTAATATCGAGGAGAACTTAAATGAATTATTACTTAGCACCGCTTGAAGGTGTGACCAATTATATATATAGAAATGCCTACCACAATCATTTTGAGAAAATGGACAAATACTTTACGCCATTCATCTCAACCAATTCCAATGCACGTCTTTCCGCGAAGGAACTGGATGAAATTCTACCTGATAACAACATAGGGCAATATACCGTTCCTCAAATTCTAGGAAACAACTCCGACGATTTCATTAGTACAACTAATGTCATATGTGAATATGGCTATAATGAGATCAACCTCAATCTCGGTTGTCCCTCTAATACCGTGGTAGCAAAAAACAAAGGCTCAGGGTTTCTGTTCCACACCGAGGCACTGGATCGATTCTTAGATGAGATCTACAGCCAAGCCAAAATGAAAATTTCTGTTAAAACACGTCTTGGAAAATATGATCCTGAAGAATTTTACGAACTTGTGAAAATATTCAACAAGTACCCTATGGAAGAACTGATCATTCATCCTAGAATTCAAAAGGATATGTACAGAAACACTCCGAATTTGGCAGTCTTTGGCGCAGTTCTGGATGAAGTCAAAGCACCGGTTTGTTATAATGGCGATATTTTCACTCCAGGTGAACATCAAAACATCATTTCAAAGTATCCATATGTTCAGAATCTGATGCTTGGAAGAGGCGTAATCGGCAATCCAGCGCTACTTGGAAGCATTAAAAAGACCACGCTAGCAAACAAGGCAGTCTTCAAAAGTTTTCATGACACATTATTCCATGATTATCTGGAAGTGATGCGAACAGAGCAATATGCTTTATCTAAAATGAAAGAAATCTGGTTCTATATGATTCATATTTTTGAAGACAATGCGAAGTTTGCTGATCAGATCAGGAAGAGCAAGGATTTGAACGATTACAAAACTATTGTTGAAGCGTTATTTGAATCAAATTCTCTGCAGGAAGACACTGAAGGTTACAGATGTGTGGTCAATAACTTGAAAATTGGGTAAATACCTTTAAAGAGAAGGAGGTATGACATGGACTTGATTATTAGAAATGCGCGTTTGAGAACGGGTGAAATTGTGGATATCGGGATAGAAGACGGGAAATTTTCACAGATTGCTTCCAATATTCCATCGAAAGGCACAGAGGAAATTGATGCGGCAGGTATGCTTGTCACCCCACCCTTTATTGAACCTCATATCCATCTGGACAAAGTGAATATCCTTGATGTGGTTCGACCAAATGTCAGCGGAACTTTAACCGAAGCTATAGAAATCATATGGGATAAAAAGAAAAATTACACTGTGGACGACGTTGTTGAACGCTCTATGAAAGTGATTCAAAAAGCCATTCAAAACGGAACACTTCACATGCGCACCCACGTGGATGTGGACACCATAGGCGGATTGAAACCCCTTGAAGGGATTTTAGCCCTCAGGGAAAAAGTCAAACACTTGATTGATCTTCAAATCGTTGCTTTTCCTCAGGAAGGCATCGTTAAAAATCATGGCTGCGCAGAGCTGTTATGGCAAGCCATGGACATGGGTGCAGATATAATCGGAGGTATGCCCGCCAACGAGGCATCCCCTACGGACAGCCATTACCACGTGGATCTCATTTTCAAAATTGCGAAAGCCTTCGATTCAGATGTGGACATGCACGTGGATGAAACAGATGACCCATTTTATCGCACACTTGAAATGGTTGCAGATGCTACGATTAAGAATCACTGGCAAGGAAGGGTCACTGCTGGCCATACCTGTGCACTCGCTGCCTATGATGATCACTATGCAAATTATGTCATGGATAAGGTAAAAGATGCTGGAATGTTCATGATCACCAATCCAGTGACCAACCTCATGTTGCAAGGTAGAAATGACAAACAACCCATACGCAGAGGCATCACACGTGTCAAGGAACTCCTTGGCAGGGATATCACAATGAGTTTCGGTCAAGACTGCGTACGCGATACATTCTACCCGTTTGGAAGTGCTGATATGCTTCAGGTCGCACTGATTACTGCACATGCGGCTCAAATGAGTCTCCCTCATGAACGTGAGAAGCTATTTGACATGATTACCACAGATGCCGCAAAAATTCTTAAGCTCAACGATTATGGGCTTGTCGTCGGCAATTCAGCCAATCTCGTCATCATAGATGCAAAAAATATAGATGAGGCCATCAGCCTGCAGCCGGAACGAAGATTTGTCATCCGTTCAGGCAAGGTGATCGCCTCGAGTTTGAGAGAAACTTATAGTGCACTCATGCTTTAGCTGTCCATGCACCAACTCTAAAACCGCCAACCACCGTTTGGGTACCAGGTACCCAAACGGTGGTTGGCGGTTTGATCTTATTGACGATATGGTGGTATTACTTTTTTTACAAACAAATCCACCAAATCAGGATCAAATTGTGAACCTGAACACCGTTTAATTTCCTCAATGGCATCTTCTTCTGTTATAGCAG
>JAWSUW010000258.1:0-2683 GCA_033549245.1 Bacillota bacterium
CCAACAACCCCCAGTAAAAAGTTTCCCCTACTGCTCCTCTTTTGATCCAAAATTAGTTTCAAGACCCTCAAGTCTTTTTTCAATCCTCTTTAGAGACTTCAATACAATAAACATAAACAGTGGAATTCCGAATATAAAAACTACCAAAATCAACATATTGATTATTTGAAATACAAATGTAGACATATTATGTTCTCCTTTTTTTATCATTTGTTTCACCAAAAAACAGACTACTCCACCTTCATTCTATCTTTTTTATGTAGCCCTGTAACCCCGTACAAGCAAGGGGTCCTGATATCACTCCAATCGGTCCAGTGGATTGACGATGTTCATCAGTGATTTCTTGCTGACATGAGTATAGATTTCAGTCGTTTTACTGCTTGCGTGTCCGAGTAGTTCCTGGATGTAGCGAAGGTCAACTCCCGCTTCCAGAAGATGTGTCGCAAAAGAATGTCTCATACTGTGGAAAGATACCACTTTTGTGATACATGCTCTGGCACAGGCTTGTTCGAATACCTTTTGTAGAGTGCGCTCAGTGATTGGACCATTGCGCATTGGATTTTCAAACAGATATTCGACTGGAAAATAGAGTTCACGGTAGAGTGTAAGTTGAGTGATCAGTCGTTCGGAGAGTGAAGTGATTCAGTCTTTTCTGCCTTTGCCCTGATGGATCAGAACCATGCCACGTGCGTAGTCGATATCTGCGACTTTGAGATGGGCTACTTCGCTCACACGCATGCCACAGCTGTAGGCGACCATGAGTACCGTCTTGTGTTTTACATTTTCAGTGCAATCGATTATGCGTTTGACTTCCTCTTGACTGAGGACTTTTGGGAGTTTCTTTTGACTTCTTGGTCTTAGGATTTCGATGATCTCGTGTTCGCCGTGGACACCTTGACATCTAAGGTGTTGCTTGATTGCATTTACAGTTTGATTCACATAGGCATGGCTGCATTCTTTTTCTTCCAGTAGAAAGAGAATATATTTGTTGATGGCTTTCGAGTCCCATAACACGTCTGAGAAATGCAAGAAACGGTTGAGTTGAGCAGTATAGCTGGCTATAGTTTTTGGACTGTAACCCTTTTGTGACAAGCGTTTTCTGAGTTGTTCCACATATTTGTTCACTTCAGTCAAATGCTCAGGTTTCGTGTAATCTGTTCTTTCAATTTTGGTATAAGGGTTGATTGTCGTTCTCTTCTTTTGGTATGTAAGAGCATTCGTTTGGTCGCTTCAACAATTTTCGAATGGTATTCAAATGTAACCGTGATATGTTTCTCTGACGGTTGTATTATCATAATATTTCTCCTTCCAGTATATCATTTTTTAAATAAAATAGCCTTTGAAATCTGATTTTTCGTAATTTTCAGATTACAACTGCGTAATATAATTTTACAATCATTTCCATATTTAAGCAAATAAAAAGTCATTCTCGATTTGTATTGACTCAAATCCACCCTTGAAGTAGCATAAATGTAAAGACGTTCTAGATTGGAGAGCTGCCTATGAATAAAGGTTGGAAAAAATGGATATTGAGATTACTAATTTTGATCGTGATCATCATGCTTTCATTTGTGGCATATTTTTATTTTGCATTATCAGGAAACCCCTTTGTCATGTGGCAACAGCAGCTGGCAGTGGTAAAGATCTACGAAGACAGATATCAGGAACCGTTTGACGTCACGGATTCAAATTATGACTATAAACGTGGTGAATACACAGTCGAAATTGCTCCAAAAAGTAATCCAGAGTATGAGTTTAGAACGACCTTGTACGAAGCCAGTCAAATCGATTTGTATGCAAAGCTGCGCTCAACAACTTATCTCAGAAAACAAATCATTTTAGCTTTGGGGTCAGAATACTCAGACCTTGAATATACTTTTAACGTTTTTGAGGACTATAGATCAACCGGTTTGATGGAAACCGATATGATGAAAAGACTCAGCCAAAACATGTACACTACCAGCTTTTCTTTTGATGTCGAAAGCATTGATGAAGAGGAACTGAACTTAATTTTCATGGAAATTCACACGAAAATTGAAGAGACGCTTGAAGTACCGATGGGAGAAATGACTCTTCGCTTTGGGGCGTATGACGGCACAGATTATCATCATTTTGAAATATCACTGGATTAATATGCGAATTATTAACTTGAACTCTCTCACCACTTAAAGCATAGCTTTTGAAGTGGGAGATTCCTGTTTCATAGTCTTGTGCCTCATTTGGTATCGAGGTCTTATTTAGGACTCCGCAGGCTTAACATCGGGCAGTTCCAGTACCCTAATTATCGGCAACAGGCTTAAGACGCTACTCTTAGACCCTCTGCCTTGATATTTTTGGCTGCATTTACATCCCTGTGATGGAATTCACCACAGATGGGACATTCCCATGTCCTGATGTGCAGCTTCTTCATGTTTTTGTTTTGATAGCCACAGCTGGAACATAGCTGACTGCTTGGGAAAAAGGGATTGATTTTGATATATTTTCTATCATACCAAAGAGACTTGTACTCAAGCATATCAAGGAATATACCCCAGGATGCATCTGCTATGGATTTGGATAACCTTTTGTTCTTGATCATGTTTCCTGGCTTAAGTCCTTCTACAACAATAGTTTGGTTTTCAGCTACTATTGCAGTGGATTGCTTGTGGAGAAAATCCCTTCTGGTATGGGCGATCTTCTCATG
>JAWSUW010000259.1:0-2675 GCA_033549245.1 Bacillota bacterium
GGTATAGCGTCCACTGAGTTAATCAGAACCTTTATGAGCAAAAAAAGGTCGGTAACAATCAAATGAAAAACAAGAGCTGTAGCTGGCAACGGTATTTACCGTGGGGCAAAGACCCCGTCTAGGAGCTTGGCTGGCACTCAGTGTATGAATAGATGGAACGAAGGAAGTTGGGACACGATCCCCATAGACACGGAAGGTTCATCATCATAGTTGATCAGAGGGAAAATAGCCTTTATAAAGCAAACAAAGAGGATGCTTTTATAACTATGCCCACTTATGAACTATTCGGTACTTGATACTACGATATTCATCACTTTCGGCTCTATTTTGAGGTAAATAAAAAACGTCAAAGCCTTGAAAAAATTACATTTTGGGCTTGACAGAATAGGAAGGTTCTTATGAGAATCAAAGAAATCATAGAAGGCAAAAAAGAATGGAGAGCGCATAAGGCTCGTGTGAATGCACTTCCAAAAGATTATCAAATTGTCTATAAGGAAATACAAAACTATCTTTACAAGGTTGGTCCAGTTGAGCTGACTGAAGGAATTGAGCTGCTCTCAGGAATTGTTGATCTTTTTGAAGACGGTGCAATAAACGGTAAGGATGTGCTTAATGTGACTGGTAAAGACGTTGCGGCGTTTTGCGATGATTTGATCAAAGATTCTAAAACCTATTATGACCTCTATAAGGAATCAGTTGATCAAAAAGTCAGTAAAGCCATGAAGAAAGGATTGTAGATGATAGGATATGAATGGCTGTTATGCCCGGTCTGTGGTAATAAAACAAGGGTCAAGATCCGAGTGGATACTGTGCTTGAAAACTTTCCGCTATTTTGTCCCAAGTGCAAACAGGAAAAAATCATAAACGTAAAACAATTGAACATTTCAGTTATTAAAGAGCCAGACGCATCGACGCAGAGCCGATAACATGTGAGTTACTCACGGTTGTCGGCTCTTTTTATTTTGAAGGAGGTAGAAAATTGAAAAACAGTATTATTCAAATTAAAGGTGTAAAGAAGTCATACAAGAATGTTGAAGTTCTAAAAGGGGTGAATTTTGAAGTTGAGCAAGGAGGCATTTTTGCGCTTCTAGGATCCAATGGATCTGGGAAAACAACAATGATCAGAATCATGACCACATTACTAAAAGCCAATGAAGGAAGTGTTGTAATCAATGGATTTGATATTCAAAAAAATCCAAGTAAAATAAGGGAGTCTATCAGCCTGACAGGCCAATTCGCAGCAATTGATGAGATCCTCACAGGTCGAGAGAATCTTCAGATGATTGCAAAACTTAGACACCTTAAAAATCCAAATGAGGTATCAGATGCACTGATCAACCGTTTTGGAATGAGCGAGGCTTCAGACAGAAGAGTCGGTACTTACTCAGGAGGGATGAAAAGAAGAATTGATATCGCGATGAGCCTTGTTGGAAATCCGAAGATTATATTCCTGGATGAGCCTACGACTGGTCTTGATCCAGAGTCACGTCTTGAAGTCTGGAAGATTATCAGAGAATTGTCCGCATCTGGTACCACCATATTTTTGACAACTCAATATTTGGAAGAAGCTGAACAACTTGCAGATCAAATTGCAATTCTACACGATGGGAAAATAATTGCAATGGATACGTTGGAAGGTTTAAAGAAACTGTTACCCCCAGCAACAATTGAATATGTAGAGAAACAACCCACACTTGAAGAAGTATTTTTATCCATAATTGGAAAGAAGGAGGCAAATTAGATGGAAACTACTAAGAAGCATTTTTTTAAAGATATGAACGTCATGTTTGGACGCTCAATGCGTCACGTGTTCAGAAGCATGGACACAATAATTACTGTCAGCATCACACCAATTGCTATTATGCTATTGTTTGTTTATGTGTTTGGCGGTGCAATTCAAACCGGCACGGAAAACTACATTGATTATCTATTGCCTGGAATCATGCTGATGACTATAGGAAGCGGAATCGCATATGTTGCCTACCGTCTATTTATAGATAAACAACGGGGTATCTTTGAACGTTTTCATTCTATGCCTATTGCCAGGTCAACAGTATTGTGGGGACACGTTCTTACCTCAATCATCTCTAACGGGATTTCCATAGTGGTGATTATACTGGTAGCGTTATTGATGGGCTTTCGTTCTTCTGCTGGAATCCTCGAGTGGTTGGCGGTATTTGGAATTCTAGGAGTGTTTACTTTAGCGCTGACTTGGGTTGCTGTAATTGCTGGTTTGGCCGCAAAAACACCAGATGGTGCAGGTGCATTTTCATATCCGATTATATTCTTGCCATTTGTCAGTTCAGCTTTTGTACCAACTGACACGATGCCAAAAGCCATTCGAATTTTTGCAGAGAACCAACCGGTAACACCAATCGTGGAAGCTATTCGAAATCTGCTTTCTGGTCAGACCGTGGGTAATGACATCTGGGTAGCACTCGTGTGGTGTACAGCAATCATAATTGTTGCTTACATTTTTGCGATGAGAATTTACAAACGAATATAACCTTCATTGAACAGCACAACAAATCCCTTCCTACTTAGTGTCTACTGATTATATTTAAAAGCGTTGATTTCACTGACTTCAGAGCTGTTTTATGATATAATATATGCAAGGGTTATAAACTGTTTGTTTAGTTTTTCTTGCACTTGCACTGAATATTTATCATGAAAAG
>JAWSUW010000260.1:0-2668 GCA_033549245.1 Bacillota bacterium
GGATTACTCAAATGCAGTTAGATTAATCAATTGGTTACATATTGGCTCACTATTTCAATTTGCTATTGCAATCGAGGTCTTCTTTTAGGCCAAGGATCTGAAAAATTCAAATAAATACGATTTAGTTCCCCTTCTTCAAATATATCTAGTACATGTCTTAAATCAAATAAGATGATTTTGACATTTTTAAGTCCAGATTCCCTAGCAAGTTCAGCAGCCTTGAGTGCAACTTCAGTAACAGCATCTGCCATAATGAAATTGATTTCGGGATGTTTTCTCGCCATACCTACTATGAATCGACCCTTCCCTCCGCCAAATTCAGCGTGTATAGGATGGTTGTTGCCAAAAACACTTTGCCAAGCACCTTTGTGGACTTCCGGCTTTTCGATGAAAAACTCTTCAATGGATGCCAAAGCCTCATAAGCACCAGGTTTCTTTCTAACTCTCAATTCTACACCTCATATCATTATTATTCAATCCGTGAAAATCCTCGGATTTTCTTTCCACTTCATCAACGATTCAAGAGACGAACCATCAATATAGCCCATTTTCACTGCTATAGGCAACAAAGTTTCATAATCTGTCAAAGTTGCATAAGGGATGCCTTTGTCAGAAAATCTTTCATCCACCTGTGCAAAATTATAACTGAAAATCGCCAGTACACCCAGTACGTCAGCTCCTTCATTTGTAAGCGCCTCACATGCTTGAATCGAACTTCCGCCTGTTGATAGCAGATCCTCAATCAATACCACTTTTGCATTTTGAGGTAAAACACCTTCGGTCTGCTTACCCTTACCGTGCCCTTTTGCGCTACTTCTCACATAAACCATAGGCAGGTTCATCTTTTGTGCGACAAAAGCGGCATGTGGTATGCCGGCAGTAGCGGTACCCGCAATGATTTCAACCTCAGGATAGGATGCTCTGATCATAGTGACGAATCCATCCGCAATTTTATCCCGTACTTCAGGGTAGCTGATGGTCATTCTGTTGTCACAGTACACAGGTGATTTGATCCCTGACACCCATGTGAATAAATTGTTTTCGTTAACGACTGTTACAGCTTTAATCTTCAGTAAAGATTCTGCAATCTCATGTGATAACATAATGCCTCCTTATTCTTCAATATATGCATTTTTTGAATATCTGTTTCCCGCATTCCAAACCAAGTACTCATTGATGCCATTGGCTTTAAGTGCGTCGATCTGCGCCTTGACTTCAGGCACGCCATATCTGATATATCCCGCAACCCAAGGAGCTGTGAAATCTTGAATCCATGGTCTGATCATCCCTGGAGTCTCTAAGTTGGAATCTCTTTTGAATGCATCCTTGAGCGATCTGTCGATTGTCTCGTATGGAAAAGCATCCGGCACGGAAAGTCCAAAATTGTTCGGACCATAATGGCTTGGGTACATCATTGGACACATATAGTCCACAACGTTGGATATGCCTTCCCACTGTTGACCAATTCCAACGTCGTCAAGTGCAGACGCCGCCCAACCAAAAACATCCGCCGCCACATAAACTTCATATGGGGACAATTCGGAATATGCATACTTCAAGAATTTTTGTATGGTTGCTGTATGCGATTCCTCTTCTTTATTCCTATAATTCATCCTACTTTTATTGCCAATTGCAGGATATCTAACATAGTCAAACTGAATCTCATTAAATCCGTATTTTGCAGCTTCTATTGCGATTCCTACATTGTATTCCCATAATATTCTGTCATGTGGAGACGCCCAGATTAAACCATCCGCATCACTGTATAGGGATCCAGAGTCATTATACACAATTGCCCTATCAGTATTCGTCTTTGCATAAATCGGTGATTTGAATGTTACAATTCGAGCAATCAGATATATTCCACGATCTTTCATATCTTTGATGAATGATTCCATGTCTTCAATATAAACGTGATTGTTGGCTTCCGGGTTGAATTTTTCTGCTGACTCAGAATGAAACAATAAATACCCATTGTCATCTTTGACATCAATGACCATGGCATTGAGTTCCGTTTCATCAATCAGATCGTATAGCTCATGAAGACGCTCTCCTCTAGCGGAATGACCCGTCACATAAACGCCCTTTACATCTATCTTAGGATTGGATTCAAAGGACTCGTTCTTTTGAATCGCACTATAATCCACATCTTCGATAGGTCTAACAATAAAATCACTGAGCGACTTTAAGACACTACCTGCTTCAATATATCCTATGACAACTTCTGAATCGATATCTGATTTAATTTGCATTTTTATGATTTCACCAGCCTCGTTCTTCAAATACTCAGAAACATAAACTGGTGTTTTCTCATCAAGCACATCTACTTCAATTGCATCAATAGTCGGAGCGTCCCAAACCTTGGCACCGGATTTTCCAATAAAATAGGAATTTTCCTCAATGTCTGCAAGCCTTTTTTCCAGTGCGGCAGCTTCCGCCTCGGCTCTTTCTTTTTCCTCCGCTTCGAGTCTCAATTGCTCTTCGCGTTTCTTTTCTTCCTCAATCCGTTCCTGCTCTGCGATCGCTTCTTGCTCTTCACTGCTTAGAGAGCTTTCGATCGCTTCCGGATTGGTATCATCTTTGACTGTTGTTCTCAACTGATTAAAAGTGAATCCCGCCATGACAACAATGAGTATTCCTGCGATTGTTATCATAAGTCCTTTCTTTT
>JAWSUW010000261.1:0-2643 GCA_033549245.1 Bacillota bacterium
TTACAGCTTGTCTTCCCATTAGCTAGGTGACAGGTCTTTCTTTCAAGACCATTAGCTCGGCCACATGCCTCGCAAACGAATAACCGGACATTACGTCCGGCAGGTTTTGTGGGGGATTAAGAAATCGGCATTTAGATTTTTTTGTTGCTCAAATTTGCGAACATCTTGTCAACGATATCTTCCGCTGATGGTTTATATGTACCACTTTGAATTTGAGCTTTGATTGCCTCCACCTTTTCACTACGTACTTCAGGAACTTCAGCAAGAGCCTTCATAGCCACTTGTATGTCCATTGCTTGACTTGATATTTCCACTTTATCAGCACTACGACCTGGTTTTTCAACTGCTTCAGTCTTTTTCGCTGTTTTGCCATAAGCTTTCATGACATTTGGAATATTGTTTACTGCTATTGGATTATTGATCTTCATAAAAACACCCCCGTCCTGCCGATTTCTCTAATACATTTATCGGCACAAACGAGGGTTTGTTTAGCATTTATTTTATTTTTTTGACGATTCTTTGATATGCATGCCCACTTGCTGTTTGTGATTGGAGTCCTCAAGACCCGCTTTAAGGCCTGTAGCAAGGTCTTTCACACACTTCGGACAAAATCTGCTTCCTGTGGTGGGTTCGCCACATCTTTCACAAAAGGCGATGTTTGAGTTGCTGCCAAGGACGATTTTGCCTTCTCTGATCCATTTGAGAATGGCATCTGTATGTACACCCGTTCCCGAACTGACGTCTTTGACACTTGATGAGGGGTTGTCGTAGATGTACTCTCTGACTCTTGTGAATTCATCGTCGATGTCTTCATTGCATCTTGAGCAAAGCGACACTCCATTGTCTGCTTGGAAAAGCCGACCACATTTTTTGCAATTCTTTAGAGCACTCAATTTATTTTCCGTCATCTCATAGCCTCCTATCAATAACCCATGGCCACCGTGATACACATCACTTCATCCACGCCGGCTTCATATAAGGTTTTCGCACAAGCGTCCAGTGTCGTACCAGTCGTATATATGTCATCCACCAAAAGCACGCGTTTGCCTTCCAGCGGAGCGTTCACTTTCTTATTCAATATTATAGCATCCTTTAGCATCAACTTCCTAGCTTCTTTGTCGAGAATTTTCAGTTTTTTTGTCGGTTTGCTTCTTTTTAGGACGTTTGAATAGGTTAAACTGGGCCAGGAGTCGCAGATGCCTTTTGCCAAAAACTCCGTTTGGTTGTACCCACGCTCAGCTCTCCTCAATAAATGGATAGGAACAGGCACGACGTAATCCACATTTTGAAAATCATGATTCTCACCGATCACTTCATTCATGCAACCGACCAGGTACCTCAGATGATGGGTTTTGCTTTTATATTTCAGATCCATGAGAGCTTTCTTCATGGCACCTTCATACAGCGCATAGGATCTGTGCTTTTTATAATAGGAGAAATGTTCCTGACATTCCTTGCATTTGAATCCATAAACGGCATGCGCCTCCACAGCCTGATCGATGAGCTTGCCGCAATGCTTGCACACCGTATCCCCAATGACGCGAATAGTCCCAACACAATCCGGGCAAAGGTCCGTTTCATCCTTCTCCAGCTCCTTCTGACAAACGTTGCAAGTCAGATCCAGCGGCCAAAAGAGATCGATTCCTTCCTTAACAAATGTCCTAAACATCATGTCAAATCTCCCGATGCCATCTTCCTGTAAAATTCAAGCCGTTCCCTGAGTCCCGTTTGTCTATGCTGCTCCTGGTTCCTCCGGATCATCTCCTGCATGGCTTTTTTATCCCCCACAAGCACAACGAGCGTCTTTGCACGCGTGATAGCAGTGTACAGAATGTTCCTGCTCATAAGCATCGGCGGTCCAAACACCATAGGCATGATGACCGCCTTGAACTCGCTACCCTGACTTTTATGGACAGTCACCGCATACGCCAGAACAAGTTCATCCACACTTGGGAAATCATAGACCACTTCACGCTCCTGGTCAAAAATCACCGTAACAGTCCTCGCCGCGGCGTCAATCTCCGAGATAATTCCAATATCTCCATTGAACACGCCCGTGCCTTCTTCCCCATATTTCGAAATCCATTCCAGATTATAATTGTTTCGAATTTGCATGACCTTATCGCCCTCGCGAAACGTCTTGTTGCCGAATTTCTTCTCCACTTTTTTCTTTTCCGGAGGGTTAATCACTTCCTGAAGCATGTCGTTCAGCGCATTGACGCCGACACTGGAATTCTTCATGGGCGACAATATCTGAATGTCCTCCAGAGGATCGAGATCATAATAATTGGGAAGCCTTTGGCTCACTAGATTCTTGATTTCCGATAAAATCACATCCGACCTACTGCTACTTATAAAGAAGAAATCCTTATCCGGCTTGTTCAGGATGGGCAATTCCCCGTGATTGATCTTATGCGCATTCACCGCTATGAGCGAACTCTCGCTTTGTCTATAGATTTCATCGAGCGCAATGCTCATGATGAGATCGCTTTGGAGCAAATCCTTAAGCACCGAACCTGGACCCACCGAAGGGAGCTGATCCGAGTCACCCACAAAAATCACATGTGTCCCGAGTGCAATCGCATCGAGCAGCCTATACATGAGCACAATATCCACCATGGAGATCTCATCAATAATAATGAC
>JAWSUW010000262.1:0-2639 GCA_033549245.1 Bacillota bacterium
TGGAGCCTTTCTTCTTTTTGGAAAGTCTTCTTTGTGCTTTGCCAAGTTGTTTTTCGTATTTCCTGTAGTACTTAGGGTTGGGGACCATCAAGCTGTCTGAGGTTACCAGATAATCCTTCAGTCCCAAATCAATGCCGATTTCCCCTGTGGCTCTTGGCATGATCTCAATCTCTGTGTCAACACAGATAGAGATGTAGTATTTGTATGTACCTGTTCTTGAGATTGTGACATTCAGGATTTTGCCTTTCACTTCTCTGGAGTTTGCGAACTTTACAAAACCCAGTTTTGGCAGCTTGATATGATTGTCCTTGATCTGGATATTGCCATTAACCATTTGGGAGCGATAGCTCTGTTTAGGGTTCTTCTTGTCTTTGAATTTTGGAAATCCAGCCAGCTTCTTGAAGAATCTAGAGTAAGAGCTGTCCAAATCTCTTAAAGTTTGCTGAAGGGAAGTCGATTCCACTTCCTTTAGGAAAGGGTATGCTTTCTTTAGAATTGTGAGTCTTTTAGCATACTCCTTGTAGCCAAGATATTTGACGCTTTTTGACAGGGCTAAAAAATGGTTGTAGATGAACCTGCTACAGCCGATGTTTTTATTGATCAGTTCAGCTTGCTCAATTGTTGGATATATTCTATATTTGTAGGCTCTGTGCATACGAATCAACCCCTTGCAAATAGTATATCACACTACAGCAATTAGAACAAGTGTTCGTTTTTTAAATTTCGCAGTTCATCTCCCACCTAAGAGGAAGGAGTATTCTTGCTAGTGATGATAAAAATAAGAGCTTGCTTGACGTAATGCGTCAAGCAAGCTCTTATTTTTTACTTAATCTCAATCTGCATCTTGTTGCTAATTTGCTCTGCCTTAGGGACTTCAACAACCAATACACCATTTTCAAGTTGTGCGGAAATGGCTTCAGGTTTTACATCTTTGAGATAAACCACACGCTGCATCGAGCACATTTTTCTTTCTCTGTGGATGTAGTTTTCTTTTTCCTCGTTGTTTTCTTCTTTGTGCTCTGCAGAAATCAGCAATTTGCCATCTTCGAAATCCAATTTGATATCTTCTTTGTTGAAACCAGGAAGTTCAGCCTCAACGACATAATTTTCTGGATTGTCTTTCACATCCACTTTAAATCCGCTGCTTCTTAATGATTTTGAGGACAACAAGTCGTTATTGAAAAAATCATCAATCATGTTGTAAAAATCGACAAAATCATCCGAGCCTCTTCTTTGCAATCCATTTCGATTGAAAGGCATCAAACTTAACATAACAACTCCTCCTTTAGTAATATATATTATTGTTAGCGCTCTAGGTATCTGAGTGCTAATTTCAATTATAAATTACACCTGACGAGCATAAATGTCAATAGGATTTCTATCGTTTTTACAAATGGTTTACAGTCCATTTAAAATTTATAGCATTTTTACTTTGCTGGCGTCAATATCAGTCAGTGTGCGGCATCCAGTCATCAGCATCGCTTCTTCAAGTTCTTTTTTGTATTGCTGTACGAGCAGCTCGACACCTTCGGAATCTCCACCATAGACTGCAGTCACAAACGGTCTTGCGATCATCACCGCATCTGCACCGAGTGCCAATGCTTTGAATATATCAAGTCCAGAACGAAAACCGCCATCAATTATGATTTTGGTCTTGCCCTTTACTGCTTTAACAATCTCTGGCAATTGTGAAATGGTGGATGGAGTCTCATCGAGTACTCGCCCCCCATGGTTGGAAACAATGATTGCATATGCCCCAGCTTCAGCAGCGCTCTTTGCACCTTCAGCTGTCATGATGCCTTTCACCACAAATGGAAGTTTAGTACTTCCAATGACTTCTCGAAGCACCTTCATAGGCATTGGAGCTACCGGTTTGCCCTGAGCAGCGAGTATGGCGAGGCCAGCAGCGTCGATGTCCATCGCTACAGCAACGGCACCAGCTGACTCTGCTATTCTGATTTTTTTGATTACTTCATCCTTTTTCCAAGGCTTGATGGTTGGCACACCGATACCGCGTTGATTTTTTATGGCTTCAGCTGTGCCAATAAAAACCTCATCTTGTACACCATCGCCAGTGAAAGCGATCACGCCTGCGGTTGCACAACCTTTTACAACTGCCTCAGAATACGTCAAATCGGAATAAACACTGCTATAATGCAGTTGAACCGCTCCAATTGGACCCGCAAAAACCGGCAAAGCAAAAGTTTTTCCGAAGAACTCAAATTTGGTGTCCACGCTTTCTACATCGTGAATGGTGTTCATATGAAGTGCAATACTCTTCACATCCTTATAATTTCTGATGAACCCCACTCCTGTACCCTTGCCGCCCGGACCTGGAATTCTACCTTTGCATGCGATGCCATTACATTCTTTGCAAACTTTACAGTTCAGACCGATTTTGTCCTTCGCGCGATCCATTACATCTTGATAAGTCATTTCAGCCACCCCTTATTATATTATTCGTTTATGGAAATATTATATCACAATGGAATATTTCGTCCATCGATCATAGAGTTCTTCGTGAGCAATATTCAGTGCCTCTTTTTCAGCAATCAACTGCTCAATCTCTTGAGCCGCAAGAGCTCCACTGTAAAGACAATCCTCAATTTCAAGTAGTCTTTCCTCAATTTCTTCGATTT
>JAWSUW010000263.1:0-2629 GCA_033549245.1 Bacillota bacterium
CGGCGTTCATGAGAAACTTTCAAAGCATTGTTATTATGAAGCGGAACATCCTTATGATGAAAATAATATGGAAGCCAGATTTGTGACTTCTTGGGCAACTCCAAAGGAAGATGTTTTGGAGCTGCTCAGACTCTTGAAAGAATTCAAAGCAAACTAATAAAAAATGATATGAGAGCAAAAGCTTTCATATCATTTTTTTGGTTCACCAGTATCATTTCATAAGTTCCAAATAATTATCTTTGGTGATGCTTTGACCATAGATCATGTAACCCGGTTCGATATTGAAACGATAATAAGACATTGTGAAATGAAGATGTGGACCAGTGGAGAAACCTGTTGATCCAACTTCTCCGATCAATTGACCACGCTCAACCATTTCGCCTTCAGTTACGTGTAATTTGTCTAGATGAAAATAAACACTGAATAGTCCTTCTCCATGATCTACAACAATACTGTTGCCAGTCAAGACAAGCGGCATGGAAAGCATGACTTTACCTGCGTTGCTTGAGACTACTTCAGTACTTCGAGGTGCAGCGATATCAATCCCTGCGTGTCTGTAATTCGTCAGTGCACCGTTGACGTAACGTGCCTCACCAAATTCAGTGGTCACTTTGCCTTTAGTCGGCAATAGAAATGGCTCAGTGTAATACTTAATTGGGGAAGAGACATCACGTGAAGGGTAGAAATACTTATAATACTCGGTATAGGCGTCATCGGTTCTCGTGCTGGATTCAACACTTGTATCGACCGTTAGATTTTGGACTCTGAATTTTCTTTGAACGACTTCAATTTTTCTTGATGATGTAGTGCCAGTTTCATTATTTGTGAATTTCAGATTATAAACACCTGGTGAAGTGCTGTAGTTTGTCGGAACATAGCCTTCGAGAACACCACCTGCATCATACCATTTAAAATTTGGATACAAATCTTGATCAAGAGATAGGTCAGAGGCATGATGTACAGTAATTTTTAATAAATCACCCTGAATGAGAGTGTTTTTTGAAAGGATGATATTTTCGGGAAGATCCTCGTTTGTTATAATGCCGAGTTTTGTCAAAAGTTTGTAGGATATTATGGCAGCCTCTGCTCTTATGGCAGACCGTTTAGGTGCAAATGTTCCATCTGGATAACCTGATATGAAATCCAGTGCTACAGCAGCCAGTGCTTTTGAATAATAGCCCGATTCTATAGCTCCAAAATCATTCAGTCTTGAACTGGCTTCATCCATAATAGAAGGATCAACGGAGCCTCCTGATTTCAGATATGCATTTACGACTATGCTTGCCATCTCTTCTCGTGAGATATTTTCATCAAAAGTCTGAACTTCCAAATCGCCGTACTCATTTGAAACTATTAGTCCTGCGCTAAGGGCAGTTTCGATGTAGGGTTGTCCCCAGTATTCATCTTCTGAGCGATTTCGTAAATCATAATCTTGAGAATTGACAATTATGGCAATAAACTCAATTCTTTTAATGGTGTCATTCGGTTTGAATGAACCATCTGGATAACCAGAAACAGCATTATAAGTTGAAATCATTTCGATATAAGATTTTGCCCAGTGGTTCTCTAGATCGCTAAAGTTAGTCGCAAAAGAAGGTGCTGAAACGGTTATATTCGATACCGCAATTACCACGAATGCCAAAATCAAATTGAATATTTTCTTTATAAACTTATGTGTCATTGAACGAGCTCCTTTCAAGTAGTTTCATACATAATTATATCTTATCAGTCTTGCATTTGTATTACATGGAAATGACTATAACGATACAAGTTGCGACCTGAGAGAAAATAGTGTATTGACAACCAAGCTACTGCGTGATACTATGTAGTGGTAGTAAGCAATACTTATTACAAGTGATACTTAATAGTGAAGAGGTGATATTTTGGAGAACATAACGGAAATGTTAAAAGGTGTGCTGGAAGGTTGCGTCCTTGAAATTATCAATCATGAGGAAATTTATGGATACGAGATTACGCGAAGACTAAATGCTTTAGGATTCTCAGATGTTGTGGATGGGACAGTCTACACCATATTGGTAAGACTTGAAAAGAATAAACTTGTGGACACTCAAAAGAAACCATCTGATATGGGTCCACCAAGAAAGTTCTTTAGGCTCAATGATGCAGGTCGTGAAGAATTGAGAAGGTTCTGGGAAAAGTGGGAGTTTGTATCATCAAAAATTCATGAGTTAAAGGAGATGAAATAATGAAATTTATCGAAAAAATTACTGGAAGTGACATGACTACAGAATTCAAACAATTTGAATCACGTGTCAAGAAATTACCGGTGGATCATCAAGAGGCATGGGATAAAATAAAGACTCAACTTTGGCCACATTCCGATTTCACTGGTCGAAACCTCATGACAGTTTTAGAAGGTGTACTTAGTATGCTTGAAGAAACCGCTGCAGATGGCTTGAGTGCAAGTGAAGTATTGGGTGATGATATCGAAGGTTTCTGTACAGAGCTGATGGGCACTGAAGGATCAAAGTCATTTCGCAACGTTTGGCGTAAGCAACTCAACAATAATGTTGCTAGAAAATTAGGTAAGTAGGAGCTTCCTGTATACTTTAAAGAGTAAAAGGGGTTGACCTAAAAGAATACCTCAAGTAAATTTAGATTATTACTG
>JAWSUW010000264.1:0-2560 GCA_033549245.1 Bacillota bacterium
CCTAAAGCATATTTCTCGAATAAAACTTTTGTGATCGCAGCAGTAAGAGTTGTTTTACCGTGGTCAACGTGACCGATAGTTCCGATATTACAGTGTGGCTTGTTTCTTTCAAATTTTTGCTTAGCCATGGATTCCTTCCTCCCTTGTTAACTTATATATTTCAACAAACACATATGTGTTTGCTTATAAACAAACTAGTTCAAATTCACTAAAAATTTCTCGAGTTTCTTTTTTACCCTTTGAAGCGCATTATCAACTGACTTGACATGCTTATCCATTTCAAGGGAAATCTCATTGTATGACTTTCCTTCGAGATAGGCATTGAGAACTTTCCATTCCAGGTCACTGAGCACTTCACCCATTTTTTCCTCAATCAAACTGAGTTCTTCCCGTTTGATGATCAGGTGCTCCGGATTGAGTTCTTTGCTGTTCATCATCATGTCATAAAGCGTCCTATCAGACTCTTCATCAAAAATGGGCTTATTGAGTGAGACGTATGAATTGAGTGGAATGTGTTTTTGTCTCGTCGCGGTTTTGATGGCCGTGATGATTTGTCTCTTGATGCACAGTTCTGCAAATGATCTGAATGACGTGACCTTATCAGGTTGAAAATCCCTGATTGCTTTGAAAAGACCAATCATCCCTTCTTGAACTATGTCCTCACGATCTGCACCGATAAGAAAATAGGCTCTTGCTTTGCTTCTAACAAAATTTTTGTACTTTCTGATCAGTTGCTCTTGAGCTTTGGGGTCACCTTTACGTGCAAGTTCGACCACAATTTCTTCATCAAAGCTGTCGTGATTATACCATGTCGCAGTCTCAATTGGCTCCATCAAAGCTGTCCTCCCCAAATGTTAGAAATGGATTCTAAACAAGTCATAAAATCATTATATATTATTCACAAACCTGACGTCAAGTCATCATCAAGTGTCAAACTTCATTAATTTACCAGTGACTTCAGCAACGTTCCAAACCACATAAAAATGAACCTTGAATTATTTCTGTTGCGCTTTCACCTGACGTTGCCTTACCACTTCATACATAACAACAGCACCGGCCACAGCCGCATTGAGCGAACTGACTTCTCCAAGCATTGGGAGAGATATCATGAAATCGCACTTTTCTTTGACGAGCCTGCTTATGCCTTTGCCCTCGTTGCCTATCACAACACCGATACTTCCAGTAAGTTTTGCATCACAGTAATTTTGAGCGCCCATATCTGTTCCGACAATCCATAATCCGTACGTTTTTAGTTCTTCAATGGTCTGTGAGATGTTGGTCACTTTTGCAACAGGAACATACTCTACAGCGCCACAGGAAGTCTTTACCACGGTCTGGTTGATGAGTGCACTTCTTCTCTTGGGAATGATGACTCCATGAGCACCTACAGCATTTGCTGTTCTGATGATACTACCAAGGTTATGGGGATCCGTGATTTCATCGCAAATAATCAAAAATGGCTCCTCATCCTTTGCTTTTGCGATATCTATAAGATCTTCCACCTCATGATAATGATAGGGAGCCACATAAGCAATTACCCCTTGATGGTTTTCACCATCCGTAATTCGATCCATTTTTTTGCGATCCAAATATTGGATCAAGTATTTTCTTTCTTTTGATATGTCAATTATTTTTTGTATCGGCTTGTCTTTCGAACCTTCCAGCACAATGATTCTGTTGATCTCATGACCTGATTCAAGCGCCTCTAAAACAGGATTTCTTCCATATATTATATCTTCCATTCAAACCTTCCTTTATCTACAACACTCCGAAAGAAGCTCTCACTTCGGCAATACTGCCACAGGTCATTTTCCCTTCGGGACATGGACCATTCAAACATTTAGGACCGCTATTTTGAAATACACTAGGAGCCACATGCTTGACAATTCGAAGCATTTCAGTTGCAAGTTCACGAATTTCCCACTGAGCTCTGTTGCAACAGCGATGATTAAAGAAATTCAGCAAACTTCTCGCATTCATGCTCACAACTATTTTAGTCTCACAAGCATTTGGAAACACAAACCTGGCATCTTCTACTGCTGATTTTTCCGCTTGTGATCTAGCCTTCTTTTCACTATACCCTTTTTTGAGGTATTTCAAATAATAATCTTCCTCAAGCTTTTCAGAGATGGCATCATATACCTTTTGATCTTCCGCCATTGCCCTTACGAACATTTCTCGTGCTTCCGGGTTTGATTCAATTGCAGGTGGAATAATATATTCAAACGCTTCAAGCTTTACATATCTCTGTGATTGCTGGGAATAAGAAGCGATTCTGTGTCTTACAAGCTGATGAGTCAAAACCCTGCTGACGCCTTCAACCGCAAACGTGAATGATATATGTTCAAGCGGAGAAAAATGACCATACTCCATCAGTTTATCCAGAAATGCACCTGTTGATTCCTCATTCATATTTTCATATAAAGCTTCTATACCTACGGGTGAATAACACAGCTTCGCTGAAGCGGCAATCACTTTTTCAGGATCCGGTGTATGAGCCAACAAATTAACCTTCATCAAATTGACCTCCTATTGATCTTCTGAAGAAAAGTACGAATCC
>JAWSUW010000265.1:0-2429 GCA_033549245.1 Bacillota bacterium
GCTTTAACAAGTGCTTCAACCAATGCTTGTAAGTTTTCAACCAATTTTGCATCTTCAAAAGATACTTTACCGATTGAAACGTGAACGATATTGGTTTTATCCAATCTGTATTCAACTTTACCTGCTTTGATTTCATTCACTGCTCTTTCGATATCAAATGTTACAGTTCCTGATTTTGGATTTGGCATCAAGCCTTTAGGTCCAAGTACTCTACCCAATCGACCTAATTGACCCATCATGTCAGGAGTAGCAACGATTACATCGAAGTCAAACCAGTTTTCACTTTGAATTTTAGTGATGATATCTTCAGCGCCAACGAAATCTGCTCCAGCTTTTTCAGCTTCTGCAGCTTTTTCGCCTTTAGCGACAACAAGAACTCTTTTAGTTTTACCTGTACCGTGTGGTAAAACGATCGCACCTCTTACTTGTTGGTCTGCATGTCTACCATCGACACCCAACTTGATGTGCAATTCAACAGTTTCATCAAATTTTGCTTTTGATGTTTGTTTTACTAATTTAATTGCTTCTTCCAATTCGTGAAATTTGTTTCTTTCAACAAGTTTTGTAGAATCTTGATAAGCTTTTCCTCTTTTAGGCATTTCTTTTCCTCCTTAGTGGTATTTGCGGATTAACCTCCCACGTGTTACAAGTTGAAGATCGTATTAATCTTCTACTATGATACCCATGCTTCTTGCAGTACCTTCTACCATGCTCATTGCAGCTTCTACACTACCAGCATTTAAGTCAGCCATTTTGATCTCTGCGATCTCTTTGATTTTAGATCTTTTCACTGTAGCAACCTTTTTCTTGTTTGGTTCGCCTGAACCACTTGGGATTCCAGCTGCTTTCAATAACAAGTTTGCCGCAGGCGGCGTCTTTGTGATGAAAGTATAAGATCTGTCTTGGTATACTGTGATGACAACAGGAATAATCATTCCAGCCTGATCAGCAGTTTTTGCGTTGAACTCCTTGCAGAATTGCATGATGTTAACTCCTTGTTGTCCAAGTGCTGGACCAACTGGTGGTGCTGGAGTTGCTTTACCTGCAGGAATTTGTAATTTTACAAGACCTGTAACTTTTTTAGCCATTTATTACACCTCCTTTTTTAACGATACTAGTTCTTTTGGATTTGATCA
The DNA here is from genome assembly GCA_033549245.1 of Bacillota bacterium. Lineage (GTDB taxonomy): Bacteria > Bacillota > Clostridia > Peptostreptococcales > Acidaminobacteraceae > Fusibacter_D. The sequence continues at coordinate 1,137 of JAWSUW010000265.1, forward strand.
AATTCAAGTTCTACAGGTGTTTCCCTGCCGAACATTGAGATGGTCGCTTTGATAGATTGTCTTTCCATATGAATTTCTTCGACTGTGCCAAGGAAATTCTCGAACGGACCTGAAATAACAGTAATTGAATCACCGATTGCAAAATCAATTTCAATCTTACGTTTTTCGAGACCCATATTTTCGACTTCTTCATCCGTTAGCGGAATTGGTTTGGAGCCTGGGCCCACAAATCCAGTCACGCCTCTTGTATTTCTTACAACATACCAAGATTCGTCAGTCATAATCATTTTAACCAATGCATAACCTGGGAAGATTTTTTTGGATTTGTCCTTACGTTTGCCGTTCTTGATTTCCACTACGATTTCAGTTGGAACGACTACTTGCAGGATTACATCCTCCATACCTCTATTTTCAACGATCTTTTCTATGTTCGCCTTCACCTTGTTCTCGTGACCCGAGTACGTGTGCACGACGTACCATTTCGCATTATTCGTTTCTGACATGATTTTTCAAACCTCCTCCCATAATTATTGTATTAGTCTTATGCAAGTAAGTTGAAGAAAAATTTAAAAATCGTATCTAGTACTCCAATGGTCACTGCTGAGATCAAAACCATAACAAGCACAACAACTGTGTAATTCCATACATCCTTACGCGTTGGCCAAGTCACTTTCTTGATTTCACTTCTTACACTCTTGAAAAACTTGCCTGCGCCTGGTTTTTTTTCTTTTACATTACTAGAAGACATTTTTATCTCAACCCCTTATTCAATATTAGAAACTACTTGGTTTCTTTGTGAAGCGTATGCTTCTTGTCGAACTTACAATATTTCATCATTTCAATTCTGTCTGGGTTGTTTTTCTTGTTCTTTGATGTGTTGTAATTTCTGTTTTTGCACTCTGTACAAGCTAATGTGATATTCACTCTCATTTCGACACCTCCTAAACCGACTATTGTCCGTGCCTGGCAATGCACACTCCATCCACTATAACATCACTAATTTAACCTACCACAAAACGTTTTGCATGTCAATAAAACCTCAACACTTTTTGCGCTGAAACAATGTTAACAATAATTCAAATCGTTTAAAAAAGTTAAATAAGGACTAGTTGCCACTAGTCCTTATTACATGTCATTTTGGATTAAGACCTTAAACACTCATGATATTCTAACGCATATCCCATTAAAAATCAAGTTTTTTTTAAGTTAGTCAGTAATCTTGATTACAGAACCAGCGCCTACTGTTCTACCGCCTTCACGGATAGAGAATCTTAAACCTTCTTCTACCGCGAT
>JAWSUW010000266.1:0-2389 GCA_033549245.1 Bacillota bacterium
AAAAGACACCGGTTCCAATTGAAGTACAGAAACAGTGTTGACCAGCCTGAAGACAGTTTACAGCTATGATAGTAGTTTCAGATCTTCTGGATTGGTAATTGGGATCAGGAAACTCCTGAAGAAAAAATCTGTCTGTATATGCAATACCATAAGTATCACATGCTCTTACACCAAAAAGGATTCGATTTTTTGCATGTTGATGAGCAAGGCTTTCTACCGCTAAATCATCTCCACTTCGATTCCATTTGAATAAGCCTTCTTTTTGTTCAAAGATCATTTCTTTTGCAGGCAAAGTCAGATTAATGTAATCTTCAGTTCTATCACCTTCGCCAAGAGGTAACAGTTGAATGTCTTTACCTTTTCCAACTGGTACATAAACCGAGCTCTTTTCATTCCATATATTGAGAACCTTATCCAAGTTATTTTTATTTAGGGTGTACAGTTTGTTAGTTTTCATTATTCCACCTCGATTCTTACAGCTGAAACTTTCAATGCAGGTATATTGATGATAGGATCTAGATTTTGTCCCGTCAATCTATTGGCTGGTGATTCAGCAAAATGAAAGGGAACAAATAGTGTTTTTTCATTTATACGATTTGTTATCATTGCCGGTGCAACAATACTACCTCTTGCAGAAGTAATCCTTACATGTTGATGATCTTTGATTCCAAGTTCTTCAGCATCATTTGTGTGTATTTCAACGAATCCTTCTGGATATTCCAATGCCAAAGTCCAAACTTTACGGGTCATCGTGCCTGTGTGGTATTGATGAGTTACTCTTCCTGTAGTTAATATAAATGGATATTCCTCACTTCGCTGGTCTCCAATATATTCAAAATCATTAACAGTAAAGAGACCCTTGCCTCTCTTAAACTCGCCTACGTGTAAAATTGGTGTTCCAGGATGATCTTTATCAGGACAAGGCCATTGAATTCCCACTTCTTGTATCCGATCATGAGTGATACCACCGTAGATTTCTGCTGCTACATTAATTTCGTCCATGATCTCAGATGGATTCTCATAGTTTGCATCCATACCCAGCCGCTTCATTATTTCAATCATAATTTGCCAGTCAGGCTTTGAATCGCCAATTGGATCAATAACTTTATGTATCATCTGTACTCTTCGATCAGTATTAGTATAGGTTCCTTCTCTTTCCAAAAAGCTGGCGGCAGGTAATACAACATCAGCAAATTCAGCAGTTTCGGTGAAGAATATGTCCTGTACTACAAGAAATGGAACTTTTTTCAGACAATGTATTGTGTGCTTCTGATCTGGGTCGGAGAGCACCGGATTTTCCCCGACTATGTAAGCCGCTTTCATAATTCCTTCTTCCATCAAGTTAAACATTTGGATAATATTTCTACCGCGAAGGCAGGAAAAATCTCCCCAGATTTTGGTAAAATGTTCTTTTGTTTCCGGCCATTCAGGTCGCTGATAACCTGGTAAAAAGTCTGGTAATGCACCCATATCTCCCGCTCCCTGGACATTGTTTTGTCCACGTAAAGGATTAATGCCTGTTGAAGGTCTTCCAATATGACCTGTTATCATTGCCAGATTAGCTAATGCTCTAATGCTTTTTACTGCTGTTGTTTGTTGTGTCACACCCATAGTGAAAATGATCATAGCTTTGTCAGTGATGGCATATTTACGGGCAAATTGCCTAATTGTATCAGCCGGCACTTTAGATATGGATTCAGCCCATTCAGGGGTACAATCTTTCACTGATTCTTTCATTTCTTCATAGTTTTCTGTTCTGCCTTTGATAAAGTTTGAATCAATCAAATTTTCATTAATAATAACATGGATCATCGCATTGATCATAGGGAGATTCGTTCCAGGCTCAATAGGTGCATAGCCATGAGCAAAATCTGTCAGTCGGATCTTTCTTGGGTCAACAACATATAATTCAGCACCTTTATCCAGTGCTTCAAATATTCTAGTGCTTGCTAATGGATGCTGTTCAGTAGTGTTAGAACCAATAACCATAATCAGTTCAGCATCACTAATATCATTCATGGTATTTGTGGCGCCACCGGCTCCAAATGATGTAGAAAGACCTTCTACCGTTGGACTGTGTCAGAGACGCGCACAATGATCAATACTGCTTGTTTTAAGCCCTGCTCTAGCCATTTTAGCCATTAGATAATTCTCTTCGTTGGTGCAGCGGGCTGAAGAAATTATCCCGATTCGATCTGTATTGTCCTCGTCAATCATGGCATCTTTAAAACCAGATGCAATTTTTTCCAATGCTTCATCCCAGGTAGCTTCTCTAAATGTTCCGTCATCTTGACGAATCAAGGGGCTAGTTAGACGACGGGAATCTCTAACAAATGCATAGCCGTGCCACCCTTTAGAACAAAGTTTTCCTTTGCTGACTACATGATTA
>JAWSUW010000267.1:0-2369 GCA_033549245.1 Bacillota bacterium
ATTACATTTTTTGCACTATATAATGAAAGTAAAATATGCTATCTTATTATTAGTGTTCCTAAATAATATTGGAGGTCAATAAATTGAATTCATCCGCACTTAAAAAAACAATTAAGAATTTACCTAGATTAATTCTAGGATTTGTAATTATAGCACTAGGAATCAACCTTTCTTTATACGCTGACCTTGGCACAAACCCTTGGGGAACTTTTCATCAAGGTGTCTCCAGAATAACTCCGCTGACTTTTGGTCAAGTGACACAACTTACAGGAGTCGTGATAATCTTATTGTCATTGATTATCAAGATTTATCCTGGAATCGGAACAATACTCAATATGCTTTTGATCGGACTCATAGTGGATTTTATGGATGCACTTAATCTAATCAGCACTCCAGATTCTTTGATTATGAAAATTGTTTTTTTGATTATTGGAACCTTTCTATTTAATTATGGGGTATACATTTATCTGAGTTGTGAACTGGGAGCGGGTCCTAGGGATGGTTTGATGGTGGGTCTAGTGAAAATCACAGGCAAAAGCGTTTCTGTCATCCGCCCAATCATTGAAGTCACAATTGTCATCATTGGTATTCTCCTGGGTGGTGCATACGGAGTAGGTACAGTTCTCAACGCATTTGGAGGAGGTTATGTTCTTAACAAGATATTCAATTTCCACAACTTCAATCCAAAGTCCATCAAACAGATGGTAATTACAGACTTTCTGATCACCAACTCATAGTTCATATTCTTAGATTTCCAATCAAGGTATTGATGTCTACTTCGCCATAATGGCGCATGTAGTCTTCTATGCCTTTTTTTATTTCAATTGGAGCGTATGGATTCGAAAAATTTGCTGTTCCGATTGCGATTGCAGTCGCACCCGCGAGAATAAACTCTAAGGCGTCAGTAGTATTTGCAATTCCGCCCATTCCAAGAACTGGAATATTAACTACAGAGTGTACATCATAGACCATCTTGAGAGCAATCGGCTTTATTGCAGGTCCGGACAATCCCCCACTACCTCGTTTTAAAAATGGTTTTCTACCGTGGATGTCTATCGCCATTCCAGCCATTGTATTAATCAGGGATATGCAATCCGCTCCCTCATCTTCCACAATTTTTGCAATCGTTTTGATGTCAGTAACATTTGGGGATAGTTTGACGATCAAGTGCTTTTTACTGGCTTTCCTGACTTTGGCTACAACTTCCCTAACAATTACAGGATCTGTACCAAACGCAAGCCCACCATTTTTGACATTTGGACACGAAATGTTCAGCTCAATTGAATCCACATCTTCTGCGGATAAAATCCTTGCCATTTCACAATATTCTTCAATTGTATTCCCATTGATATTTGCAATTATTTTTGTATCAAATTGTCTTAAAAATCCAATCTCATTTTCTATAAAGTAGTGCACTCCAGGATTTTGAAGACCAACACTGTTAATCATTCCCATCGGAGTTTCTACCATCCTTCTACCTTCATTACCTTCTCGGGGTTCAAGCGTTAATCCTTTTACAGAAATTGCCCCTATGTGATTAAGATCAATAAGTTCTGAGTATTCCCGTCCGAACCCATAAGTTCCTGAAGCTACGGTTATGGGATTATTCAAAATCAAACCATTTAAATCCACTTTCATTTTGAGTTTATTCATCAAATATCACCTCATCAGAGTAAAACATTGGACCATCTTTGCACATTCTTGAATGTTTGAATCCAAAATCCCCGCTTTTGGTCTTACAGGTACATACTAAACATGCTCCGATACCACAAGCCATCTTTTCTTCCATTAATAGCTGAGCACGGATGCCTTTTGAGTTGAATAGATCTGTCAAACTCCTTAACATAGGATGCGGGCCACATACATAAATCATTTCATAAGAATTCTTTTCAAGCAAGCTCGCAGCCGGTTCAGTGACATATCCCAGCCTATATCTATCATCATTTTCCGACATGATTTCAATTTTCTCGGATCTTGCTTTAAAGTCTTCATAAATATATGGTGCATCACGATAGCCAAGTACTGAATGTATTTCAACAGTCTCGTTTTTTAAACTGTTGATCAGCCCCTTAAGAGGCGCTATCCCGATTCCTCCGCCTATCACAAGGATTTTTCGGTATCCATTGTATTCGAATCCATTACCAAGAGGCCCCATGAGTTCTATCGATTCCCCTTCATTGTAATCCAGCATAGCCTTTGTACCGGCACCAATGATTTTTATGGTGAATTCAATTGTATTCTCACCGACTTCACTGACAGATATTGGTCTTTTGAGCATAGGATATCCAACTTTCGTGGCTGATAAATTGAAGAACTGCCCAGGAAGGACCAGTCCCATTTCGCTTTTTCGCTCAATCGTGAAACTGAAA
>JAWSUW010000268.1:0-2346 GCA_033549245.1 Bacillota bacterium
CATCTAAAAAAGCACCTGCTTTATGCGGGTGCTAATGATTTGATTTTTTCGGGACATTTTCAAAAGTGATTGACAGACAAAGTTACTTGTAACACCCATTACAATTTTGTATAATGGTAAAGTTCCTTTTTGACCAGGGATTATTATGGAGGCGAAAATGAAAGTAAAAAAACATCCAGACTATGAAAATGAAAATCAAAGATTGGAGGAGACCAAAACTCACATTTCAAGTACCATTACCGCGGTTGAAGACTATAGGAGGCTTTATAAAGACAACATTAAAGATGCCATGTCGGACCTCGACACTCAAGAAAGTTCACAGAACTATATCAATGTCCTGATCAACACACAATTTGTACAGATTGCAGACAAGAACTATGACAACCTCATCAGAGCAAAAAAGAAGCCATATTTTGCACGGATTGATTTCAAGCAAAAGGGAAGTTTTGATAGGGAAAAGTTCTATATAGGAAAAACGTCGCTACTGAGAGATGGTGAATTCACTCCTCTTGTGGTCGACTGGAGGGCACCGGTTGCAAACCTATATTATGAAGGTCGTCTAGGTGAGAATACATACGAGTCTGAAGGGGACATCTATGAGGGCGAACTTTTGCTCAAGCGACAAATCAACATTGAAGACGGTCAATTGGTGGATATCCTAGATGTGGATATCACCACAAATGACGCCTTTTTACAAGCGTCTCTTGAAGCAAATGCTGACCAACGTCTCAAAGACATCGCATCAACCATACAGGCTGAGCAAAATCGTGTCATCAGGGCCAATATGCGAGAACCGCTTATTGTGCAAGGTGTTGCTGGAAGTGGAAAAACAACCATAGCGCTACATAGGATCGCATACTTCATCTACACTTATGGTGCGACTTTTGATCCTGACACCTTTATGATCATTGCACCAAACAGACTTTTCATCAACTACATTTCGGAAGTTTTGCCTGAACTCGGTGTCGAAAAAGTTAAGCAGACTACTTTTGTTGACTTTATCGAAGAGCTTCTGGGTAAAAAGTTGAATCTGGTGGATAAAAACGAGAAGCTGATGAATATTATCCACAGGGTCAATCATGATCTCGAACTATGGTCCACGGAGTTCAAAGGGTCACTGGAGTACAAAGAAGGGATAAAAGCTTATTTGACCGATCTTGAAAAGCATTTCACTCCTTCAGTTCATTTTGAATTCAATGGTGTGACGCTTGCTACAAGGGTAGAAGTGCGATCCCTTTTTCTGGATCATTTCAGTTATCTTCCAATCACAAAAAGAGTTCATGAGATCAAGCGACTGTTGACCCATAGATTGAAATCAGAATATAAGTCAGCCCTTTTGAATACAGAGACCAATTATAACAATCGCATCGATGTTATCCTGCGCAAGGAAGAACCAGGTGATGAGAGAAGAACCAAAGTTGTCGACCTGATGGATGAGCGCGACTCAAAACTGGAGGCTATCCGAAAAGAAAACAAATCGGCTGTCAAAGACTATATGTCACTTTTTCCAAACCTAGAATATACTAAGGCTTATAATGATTTGATGACGGATCCTGCATTAATGGAAAAATACTTTGGAACAATGTTGTCTCCGGATCAAATCCATTATCATGTTGAACTCACACGAAAATTGAATGCAAAAAGAAAATATGAGCTTGAAGATTTATCGGCACTGCTTTATATGCGATACCTGATTCAAGGATTTGATGAACTGCTTGAAGTGACTACTATTGTCATCGATGAAGCACAAGATTTCAGTCTTTTCCAGTTTTTCGTGCTCAAACATGTCATCAAAACGCCTCGTTTGACGTTGCTTGGTGATCTTTCACAAGGTATTCACTCTTATAGGGGTGTCCGCAGCTGGGAAGAAGTTATGGCAAAGGTGTTTCCAGAAGATTCACCTAGTTATATGACCTTGGTGCAGAGTTATAGAACAACCATTGAAATCATGTCGCTTGCCAACAAGGTGCTCACAAGGCTGGGTGATCCAGATCTGGTTTATGCCAGTCCAGTCATAAGACATGGTGACGAGCCGACCATCAATTATTTTAGGGCACCTGACAAGTTGATTGAAGCGCTCGAGATGAGAGTAGATGTTCTGAGGGGCAAAGGATACAAGTCTATAGCAATTTTATGCAAAACGCACGCTGAGTGCATGATCATCAAGAAAGCCTTTGACAAAAGCAAGCGTCACACGGCAAAGTTGCTCGATGAAAAAGAGGAGCATTACAACGCTGGCGTAATGCTTGTCCCTTCGTATTTCACAAAGGGTCTGGAATTCGATGCGGTTCTTATCGCCACACTCACGGAATCTTATACGAACCATCCACTCGATGTCAAACTCCT
>JAWSUW010000269.1:0-2265 GCA_033549245.1 Bacillota bacterium
GGCAGATTCGTGGCTGGTGGTGTAAAAGAGCAGGCAGCGCAATGCTTTAAGAATATCAAGGCAATTTTAGAGAGTATCGATGTTCCTTTTGATGATATCGTGAAAGTTAATGTCTTCCTTAAAAATTTGTCGGATTCTGATGCCGTCAATGAAGTTTTCACGACATTTTTCCCGGATTCAGCCATCGCTAGAGCAGTAGCTTATGTCCCTGCAGTCACAACTATTGCAGCATCAGCTTTGCCAATGGATGCACTGGTTCAAATTGAAGTCGTGGTTTCACATGGAGATGGAACTCCTCCACAAGCGGTTGAAGATAGACACGGTCTGATTATTGAAGCAAACAATACGGAGAACGCACCGAAAAGTGCTCTTTCGACTCAAACAGTTGCTTTTTCACATTACAACCATCTTTCAGCTCAATTGCCACTTGATTCGAAAACTGGCGAATTGGTAGCCGGCGGTGTAAAAGAGCAAGCTGGTCAGTGCCTTAAAAATATCAAGGCAATCGTAGAAAGTATCGACCATTCGATGGAAGATGTTGTAAAAGTGAACATTTTCCTTAAAAATATCACAGATATTGCAGCGGTTGATGAAGTATATTTAGAATTTTTCCCAAATGGAGTACCTGCAAGAAGAACAGTAGGAGTATCCGCAATTCTTAAAGATGCACTTATACAAATCGATGTGGTTGTATCCAATGAAGAAGGTACGCCTCCTAGAGTATAAACTTTAACGAGCATGAAAAAAGCTGTCTTGATCATAATTGAGGTAGCTTTTTTAGTGTGAAGGACAAAAGGTTGATTAAAATAGTCAAATTAGCTAAAATATAAATATGAAATGAGTTTTAGTAAAGGAGGCTTACACATGAAAGTAACATCTACTGATATCAAAAATGCGTTCGGCAAATATTTGAGACTATGTTCTACAGAGCCAGTTTACATCACAAAAAATGGCGTTGTGATCGCAAAGTTATTGAATCATACTGAAGAAGATGAAATTATTGAGCATTCTGGAAATCTTCGAAAAATTTACGGAGTGGACGCGATTGAGCAAAAAGATTACGAATATGATCGTGTGGCTGAAGCCACTTCTGCATATAATCTGAGCAGAGTGAAGATGACCTTTGAAGTATTTGAGAAGATGAATGAAGAGGCAAGCAACCGCTATGAGTTTATTGATGGTGAAGTGTATATGCTGGGAGCCCCTAATGTTTATCATCAGCGAGTTGTTTCAAGGCTTCACATTGCGATGGATCGTTATCTGACAGGGAAGCCATGTGACGTGTTTGAATCACCATTCGATGTGACATTGCGTCGAAGAGGGAACGAAAAATTTACAAATATTGTCCAGCCAGATCTATTGATTGCTTGTGAATGGATGGCTGATACGAACGAAAATGGGCGATATAAAGGGATCCCACGTTTACTCGTAGAAGTGCTCTCTCCGGGGAATACAGAAAAAGAGATGTTTACGAAGTTGGATCTTTATCGGGATTCTGGTGTTGAAGAATACTGGGTCATTGATCCACAAAGAGGCAATGTAATCATTTATAAATTTGAAAACTATGGCATCTTGGAAACGAAGGTGTTTAGTGGAGACAGTGAGTGTGAATCATTGATTTACCCAGGACTGAAATTTCAAGTATTGGAATGAACACCTGATGGATTCTATCAAAAATCATATAATAAGAGGGGGTAGTAAAATGAAAAATGAAACGACGAAGACGTATCGCAGTTTTCTAAAAGATGACATCAGACTTGAAACTGATTTCAGACAAACTGATCAAAATATAGGCAAAAATGTTCCGCCTATTGAAAAACCATGCCTTAGCAATTCAAAAAAAATTGATCTCCCATCACCGGATTCATGGAAAACGATTGGTGAGATCTCGGTTAAGGATGCAATCGCACAAAGAGCTTCCCGTAGAAAATATTCGGATCAACCGATTACACTGGAAGAATTGTCATTTTTGCTTTGGGCGACACAGGGTGTCAGAAAAAGAACAGCGGGAGCAGCACTCAGAACTGTGCCCTCTGCTGGTTGCCGCCATGCATTCGAGACTTATCTTGCCGTTTTTAATGTTGAAGAACTCCCGAAGGGCATTTATCATAAATAGCAAGAATACTCCCTCCTCTTAGGTGGGAGATGAATTGGTTGATTGCAAAACTCATTGTCACCTCCATCTGTATTTGCATGTGTGCAAGAGTTATTAACCTATTTTTCTCTTACTTTTTGAGTAAATTAAAGTATAATAGTCTTAAATAG
>JAWSUW010000270.1:0-2210 GCA_033549245.1 Bacillota bacterium
GCGCAGTTGGCGCATCCGAGCCCATCAAGTGATAAACTGATTTTTTCCATGATTTTCTCCTATTTATGTGTGATATGATTTAGTCCCTGATTTAAAATGGTCAAGACGTGTTCGTCATCGAGAGTATAATACACCACTTTTCCATCCTTGCGATTTTTGACAAGACCAGCTTGTCTTAGGGAACTGAGCTGATGAGAAATTGCAGATTGACTCATACCGAGAACGGTTGAGATGTCACAGACGCACATCTCATCTAGTGAGAGCAGATGCAAAATCTTAATACGTGTAGGGTCTCCAAATACTTTGAAAAGCATTGCGACCTGTTCTGCGCTTTGTTCTTCAATCAACCCTGCTTTACCTCGGTTCACTGCATCTTCATGAACAATATTGCACTGACAAAATTCTGAACTTGACATTGATTTTCTCCTTATATGAATATATGAGCAAGTGTTCATTTGTTAGTTTTATTATAATCCGCCACAATGGGCATGTCAATAAAAAAAACCTATCCAAATGGACAGGTTTCAGATTACTTCATGATTCAATTAGTTGCGTCTCGTAGTTGCCGGTTTAAGTGTTTCGTTTATAACGTTGTTGAGATCCGAGATGGATTGATTTAGTCTCTCCAAACTTTTCACATCAAGATCCACCAATTGTTGACCCATGTCATCTGTAAAGTTGATAAGTGTCGATTCGACGATGGAACGCCCCTTTTCAGTAAGTGAGATATAATAAATGCGTTTGTCATCAAGGTCGATCTGTTTCTTTATATAGCCATCTTCGATTGCAGTCTTCACGTATCTGCTGCAGTTTGGTAAAGAAATATTCAATAGTTCGGATACTTCCGTGATCATCAATTTTTCATGACGGTATACCGTGTGCAACAATCTAAACTCAAGTTTGCTGACCGCTTGATTTTGATTTTTCATAAAACTAGTCTGGATAACCTCTTCATAAAAATCATTGAAAATCATCACTTGTTTTATAATGCTCTTTATCTTATTGTTGTTGTCTTTCATGATCATCACGCTCCTATGATAATTATAAAATGAGAGGTATATAAATGCAAGTAATCTTTGAAGATTGTTATCAAATTGTCACATCGAAATTACCGATATTACTTCCTGATTTGTCCATCACCATAGATTACATATTTGGAAGAGGTGAGGGCTCTTAATCCCATAGGACCTCTGGCGTGCAATTTCTGTGTGCTAATTCCGATCTCTGCGCCGAAACCAAATTGGCTTCCATCTGTGAATCTTGTGGAGGCATTGACATAGACGGCGGAACTATCCACAGCCGCAAGGAACATTCTGGCATGTTCATAATTATGTGTCAATATCGCTTCTGAGTGCCCGGTACTGTATTCATCGATATGGTTCAGCGCATCTTCAAGCGTATCCACGATACGAACAGCGAGTTTGAAATCAAGGTATTCTGTGCTCCAGTCTAAATCGGTTGCGAGATTTACCGAAGCGGGGATTTCATCTAAAAGATCAAGTGCGTTTTGACAGAGAAACAGCGCCACGTTTTGCTCAGTCAGGTGCTTGACCAATTCAGGCACTAGTGCCTTTGATGCATTCTTTTGAATCAGAACAGTTTCAACGGCATTGCATGCACCAGGTCTTTGAACCTTGGCATTGGTGATGATCTCAAGAGCTGCATCAATTTCATAGCCTTCATCCACATAAATGTGACAATTGCCCGCACCGGTTTCAATCACAGGTACTTTGGCGTTTTCGACCACGAACTTGATCAGTCCTGCACCACCTCTTGGTATGATACAGTCCACATACTTTGTCGCTTCAAGCAATTCTTTTACGAGATTCCTGTCTGTGGATTCCACAAGTTGGACACATCCTTCAGGAAGTTTTTGATCGATAAGTGCTTCTTTTACAGAAGCCATTATAGCTTGATTGGTTAAAAGAGCATCTGAACCGCCTTTTAAAATCACTGCATTTCCTGTTTTTAGGCAAAGTGCCGCAGCATCGATAGTAACGTTGGGACGGGATTCATATATGATACCTATGACTCCTAGTGGAACACGTTTTGATCCGATTTCAAGTCCATCCTGGTTGATGTGCATGCTGTCGATTTCTCCTACTGGGTCATCGAGCTCCATGACTTGTTTCAGACCGGTCACCATGTCATCGAATTTTTTCTCATTCAATTCGAGCCTTTCGAGCAATGCTTCCTTCAGACCAGCTGCG
>JAWSUW010000271.1:0-2210 GCA_033549245.1 Bacillota bacterium
GGCTATGATACTGTTTTTATCAACAACACACTTGGTGACAACAAGATTGGTTATTTGGACCATTGCAAGTATAGAAATGTAGATGGTGTTTTTATCATCACAACTAATCCTGGTGATGTGGATGTCAACAAACTTGTTGAAAGCAAGATCAAATGTGTCACAACTGACCTGGTTCTTGAAAATACACCGACGATCATATCTGAAAATCGTGAAGGATCGAGACTTGCCATCAAGCATTTTTATGATAACGGTCACAGACGGATTGGCCATATTGGCGGGCAACAGAACTCCATTGCTGGAATGGAACGCTATGAAGGCTACAAGTCAGGACTTGAGGAACTCGGTCTTGAATACAATGAAGATTATTTCATCGAGTCTCCAGGGTTTCAGTATGAAGTGACCTATGAAAAAGCACTGGAATATTTGAATCGCTTCACCAAAGCAACTATGCCGACCGCAATCTACGTCGCTTCTGACGTTATGGCGATTGCAACAATCAGAGCGCTTGAAACCAAAGGGTATCAGGTTCCGGATGACGTATCGGTCATCGGGTTTGATGATATTTCATTGGCTGAATATTCAAGACCGGCACTGACCACTATCAGACAAAAGAAAGACCTGATAGGAATCACGATAGCAGATACTTTGGTCAAATCCATCGAAAGTGGAGAACTCCCAACAGGCATCATTCGTTTACCAGTGGAATTGATTGTCAGGGATACAGTGAAAGACATAAAAGTTGAGTGATCAACTTTTTTTTGGAACATTTAAGAAATCGATTTCGTAACACAACGTGTGACACATAAACTTGAGGAGGAAACTGAAAATGAACAATGAACGCTATGAGAACATGAAATTCAGAAGACTTGGAAAATCAGGATTGAAACTCCCTTTGATCTCACTTGGACTTTGGTATGGCTATGGTGATGTGGATAACTTCGAGAATTCGAAACAGATGATCTTGACTGCATTTGACTCTGGTATCACCCATTTTGATTTGGCCAACAATTACGGTCCAGCACCTGGGAGCGCAGAGTCCAATTTTGGAAGAATACTCAATGAGGAACTGAGCGGTTATCGTGATGAGCTCATAATCTCTACAAAAGTGGGCTATGGCATGTGGCCAGGTCCATACGGAGATGGCGGAAGCCGAAAGTATTTGTTTTCAAGTCTTGACCAAAGTCTGAGACGACTCAAACTGGACTATGTGGACATTTTTTATCATCACCGCCCTGATCCTGAAACTGACATTGAAGAAACCGTCATGGCCCTCAGCGACTTGGTCAAATCCGGAAAAGCTCTTTATGTGGGATTGTCCAATTACTCAAAAGCTGATACAGAAAAAGCTATTCCTTTCATGGAAAAATACAATGTGCCTTATGTGGTGACCCAGCCCAGCTATTCCATGTTCAACAGAAATCTTGAGCGGGATGGACTCTTGGACATCCAAGAGCAACATGGTGCGGGCACGCTTGCTTACCAGGTCTTGTCGCAAGGACTGCTCACAGATAAATACCTGAAAGGCATTCCCAAAACATCAAGAATCGAGAAAGCCCACTGTGAATGGCTAAATAAAGGTGATTTGACTGAGCAGCGAGTCCATCAGCTTCATGAACTGAAAGTGCTGGCGGATCAGCGTAATCAAACCCTTTCTCAATTGGCCATAGCCTGGGTTCTGAGAGATCCAAGAGTAACTTCCGCACTCATGGGAGCCAGTAGCCCCGAGCAAATTCTCCAGAATGTTCAGGCTCTGAGAAATTTAACGTTTTCTGATGAGGAACTTTCTCAAATCGACACAATCTTGGGAGGAGCCAAATGAAACGAATAATCCTTGTGATGCTTGCAATGCTGTTCATTTTGAGCGGTTGTTCAGCAGATGAGGTTCCCACTGCCAATCCTATAAAAACTTTGAATGATTTGATGCTTGAAGAAAAAGTTGGCCAAATGATTCAGGTGGAACGGTCTGGGTTGTCGTTATCGAGAATTGAAGCGCTTAACATTGGTTCTGTTTTAAGCGGCGGAGGCAGCGTGCCTGGAAATGGATCAATCAGTGCTTGGAAAGAAATGATGGATGAATACGAGGAAGCCTCCGCCGGTTCATTAAGTGGCATACCGGTCATTTACGGCATTGATGCTGTTCACGGCAACAATAACGTGCTCATGGCAACCATTTTCCCACACAATATCGGACTAGGTGCGGCAAACGATCC
>JAWSUW010000272.1:0-2144 GCA_033549245.1 Bacillota bacterium
GTCCATCTCCGAAGATTGCGTTTAGCAAGCGGTCTCTAAGCGTCACTTTTCTTGCGGCAAGCACCTGGCTTGGATTTGGTTTCTTAATGCCGATCTCCACATGATGCATGGTCTTTGCCTTTTGAAGATTTAGAACACCTTGTTTATTCATCTCATTTCACCTACCTTTCTTGTTAAGATTTGAGCTCCATATCAGTGGCCTCTATATATAGGTCACGGGAGAAACAAAACCGAACCCCCTAAAATAAACTTTTTTTGATTTTTTTCAAAATACGTTTTCTGCGATTGCGAATAGCAGCTTCATCAACTCCGTCACGCTTGGCGATGTGAGCAACAGGAATCTCTCGGTAATATAAATCCATCACCAGTTCTTGCTGCTGTGGTTCCAACGTCTGGATAGCATCTCTCAAGGCTTCTTTTTCGAGATTGACTAGCACCATGTCAAGTGCATCTTCCTCAGCCATAAGTGTGTCGAATTTGTCGTTCTGGTCTGAGTAGCTGTGGTGGCGCCTGCTCTCAGTCTGATTGTTGTTATACTCAATTCTCTCCTCGCCTTTGCTAATCACAAGCCATAGCCAGGGTTCTACTCCTTCTGTCTCTGTTATCATCTCTTCTGTGATTTCAACCTTTTCATTCGTTGCTTCAAATTCATAAGTGAATGAATCACACTCACTCAAGTCAAATGTGGTTTTCTTTTTGCCGACTGCATAGGTGACCTTTCCTTCTTCAGAAATCTCGATTGTTGTTGTAATCCCATTGGTTTTGAACTTTTTGAACATTGTCTGTTCCTCCTTTGAATTTTTAGGGCTTAGATAAGCCAAATTAGGTATAAAAAATAGAAACTTGCTAAAAAAAAGCAAAAAAAATAGCCGGACAACCGCTAAAATTAATTAGCGATTATCCGGCTATTTGGTAGTTCAGGTTCGACTCCGTTGCTCGGTATACATTGCACTTGTTACATTGCTTTTGCCTTTATTCTATTGTCTTGGAAAGTTACATCAATGATTCGCCTACATTTGGGGCATTTAATCATGACCTCTCCATCCTTAGCGACTACTAAATCCAGCAGACGCTTATTATTGCATACTGGACACTTGATCTTCTTAGCTATAGTCATCACCTGTTATGAAGTGACCTTTGTCAAGTACTAATTTAAAAGTCATCTTCACCCTTTCTTTTTTAGTTTTACGCATGGGTACAGAGGAAGAGCCTCAGACTTAACAGTTCCCGGCATTGGCCACTCTGTTATACGTGGATCAGATTTCTCTGCCTACAGGTCAATGGTTCGCCGCGAATGCTACAGTCTCCTAGCGTGAATCAAAGTATTTAACTACTATGTCAACAGAGGTGAATCGTAGATCATCCAAACCTTTCACTTTTCTAAGACTCTACCTCTATACCCAATTGTTTCATGTCAGATGTAATGCTGACGTAGTCATCCTTACATCTGCTTGATTATCCAACATTTCATTCTGATGAGACTGTCAAGGCCTTGCCACCTTTGGTGGTGCGTTAGCAGCCTTTACTGGTTCAGCTGAATGTAATACTTCTATGCTACATTTCCTGTCATCATTCCCCAAACAAAACAAGCTAATTCTCTTGCTATTGCTGTTGTCGCTATATTTCTTTTCGTTCCGTTTTTTAATGTCATTCTATAAAATCGCCGTCTCAGTCTTTCATTTGCTTTATCTGCATATGCAATTATTTCCGGACTATTTCCTTCTTGTCTTTTCTTCAATGCGATTGATTTATGTCCTATAGCCCCTCTTGTATATGATTGCCCTGACTCAACTAGCAATCGTCTTAAATGACTGTTTCCAGCTTTTGTTATTGCATATTTATTTTGTTTTTCCGCACTAGAGTCTTCACTTGGAACCAAACCTAAAAAGGCGCTGAAACTTCCTGCTTTTGCAAATCTTTCAAAGTCTCCTACCTCAACAACTAACGATAAAGCTGTATGTGTTTTTACGCCAATAAAGCATTTTAATTTACTTACTTTTTCTTCATATCGCTCACCAGTTGCCATCTCTTCAATTCTTCGATCCAAACGCTCTATTTTATCAACTAAATATTCATATGTAATTAAATACTCATCCAATGCTTCTTGTAATGCACCTTCTAGTTTCAACGCTTTTAACCATTTC
>JAWSUW010000273.1:0-2079 GCA_033549245.1 Bacillota bacterium
GTGATGACATTTGGTCGATAAATGAACCAGTTCCACCTGCGCAAGTTCCGTTCATACGCTGTTCAACCGTGGTTCCAAAGTACATGATTTTAGCATCCTCACCACCGAGTTCAATGGCTACATCCGTGTCAGGAGCATATTTCTTTATAGCTTTTGTACATGCAACCACTTCTTGGATAAAGGAGACTCCAAGACTTTCAGCAAGACTTAATCCAGCTGAACCTGTGACCATGAACTTAAGCGTAGCAGTGCTGAACAACTCATGAACTTCGTCAAACAATTCCGTAACGGTCTTTTTTATATCGGAAAAGTGTCTACGATAATCTTTAAATACTACAATGTCTTCTTCATCTAATACAATCATTTTTACAGTGGTAGACCCTACATCTAACCCAACATTCAATCTTCGATTCATGCAACACCTCATAAGATGCAATACAATAATATGATAAATATAAACTATTACTATTATAATCCTTTTTCAAATAAATGAAATTAAATTTGTATGAATTTATAAAAGAAAAAAGCTATAACTCAATGGCTATAGCATTTTTTTTTCGATTTTCTGAGCTAATACGGATAAAGCATTTTGATTTGGATTCACTTCATTTGGAAGACTTATGAATTCAAGCGCAATATAGGTATCTTCAATTTGTCTGGAGCGAATAAATTCTTCACATAACTTTAGATAATAGTTGGAAATGGTATCTTTTAGCTGATCGGTTCTCTTTGGCAAAATGATAAGAATGCCATTGGAGCTTTGATTGATCATCTGATCTTCCGCAGAAAGGGTTTCTTCTATATGCGCGTTGAGTGTTCGAAGTATGGCCATATCTTTTATATTGACACCTTCATTGCCGTCAAATTTCTTATGATAGATAATAATAAGACCCATCAACATTTCATACCCCTCACGAACAGCCTTCTTCACTGCAGAGTATATGACGTTGTCCACCTGTTTTGGTGAGTAATCTGGAATAGATTTTGAATTTTCAACTGCTGAAATGTGGTTGAGCAGTTTGAATTTCAAATAATCGTCATCATACGGTTTAAGAATGTAGTCCACTGCACCAACCTTTATGCCTTGGACAAATGATTTTCTAGTGTTCAGACCCGTTATTATAATAATCAACAAGTTTGGATTCATTTCTTTAATTTTACTGATCAAATCAAAGCCGTCTTCAGATCCGAGTTTAACATCCACTATGGCAATATCTATAATTATCTGGGGATTATTCATCCTATTGATGGTCTCGTGGACCGTAGAAGTTGTATGGACTTCTACCGGAACAGATTCCAAGAGTTTTTTTATTCGATAAGATGTTGTTGTATTGACATCAACAATCATTATATTGGTCATGTGTTCCCCCTTGTGTAACCATCATAAATTTATTTTTTCTTGGTTCGGAGAGCTGTGGATTCAAGATCATTATACCCTTTATAGACTAGTTTTCTTTCAACATCCTCTTCTATCAATGTTTTTGTAAGCACACACAGTGGAACGCCAAGGAACATACCAAGTAGACCAAACGTTGCTCCGCCAACTGTTACAGCCAGTATGATCCAAAATGCATTCACACCAACTGAATCTCCTAAAATAAATGGTCCGATCACAAGGCCGTCCAACTGTTGGATAATCAAGATGATCAACAACATCCAAACGACATCGACAGGCTGTGATGGATTGGCAACAAATGTGATTATTGCTGCAGGAATAGCACCAATAAAAGGTCCGAAATATGGAATCATATTCATAATTCCAATAATCAAAGCAATAAGAAGTGCGTATTCAAAATTGAAAACTGTAAATACCAAATATGCTAATATTCCAATAATCGTGCTGTCCAGAAGTTTTCCCAGAAAAAATGCCTTGAATATTTTATTGGCAAGTTTGAAGGTGTAAAAGATGTTTTCAGCCTTTTCATCTGTGAAATAAGCATATGTTGCGCGTTTTATTCTTGCAACTAAGTCCTTCTTTTCTCCAAGCATATAAATGGAAATGACAAACGAAACAATAATGGAAATAAGACCTGAAGTGATCTTTTGAATTTCAGATACTATCATCAATATCGCTGTTCC
>JAWSUW010000274.1:0-2028 GCA_033549245.1 Bacillota bacterium
TTCAACCGAGTGAATCAATGCGGTCTCCTCACCGCATACAAATGCACCGGCTCCAAGTTTTATGTTGATGTCAAAACTGAAGCCGCTGTCAAAAATGTTTTTTCCAAGCAATCCGAATTCTCTTGCCTGATCCAGTGCAACTTCAAGACGTTTGATTGCGAGTGGATATTCAGCTCGAATGTAAACAACCCCTACGCTGGCACCAATGGCATATCCAGCTATAGTCATTGCTTCTATGACAGAATGTGGATCGCCCTCCAAAATCGATCTGTCCATAAATGCACCCGGGTCGCCTTCATCCGCGTTGCATATGACATATTTCTGATCAGATGGTGGTTTGCGGGTGTACTCCCATTTGAGTCCAGTGGAAAAACCACCGCCACCACGGCCTCTCAGACCACTTGCTTTGACTATATCGATAACTTTTTCAGGTGTGTATTCAGTTAATGCCATACCGAGTGCTTCATAACCCCCAAAGGCTATGTATTCGTTTATATCTTCAGGATTGATCAATCCACAGTTCCTGAGTGCGATTCTATATTGTTTCTTATAGAAACTCATGTCTTCATGTTTTGGAAGTGAACGGTGTGTTTCAGGTTCTTTATAAAGTAATCTGGAAACAGTTCTTCCTTTGATGATATGTTCATCAATAATCTCATCGATATCATTCAAGCCAACCTGGACATAAAAGACGTTGTCTGGATGGATCTTGATGATTGGTCCTTGTCCGCAAAATCCGAAACAACCGGTTTTGATTACCGTTATTTCATCTTGATATCCCTTTTCAGTCAGTTTGGCCTTGAATGAATCCACCATATCCAAACTTCCTGATGATACGCAACCGGTTCCGCCACAAACCATGATATGCGTTCTTTGTGTTGCCATACCCCCACCTCCTTAGAGTGCACTGTTGAAAGTCTTAATGAGAACGTGATCGTCAAGGATTTCATTATTCAAAATATGTTTTTCAACTATGTCATCCACCACATCTCCCTTGACATTGCCGTATATGATCGGTTCTTTTCCAGGTGCGTTGATTTGAACAGTAGGCTCACTGTGACAATATCCCATGCATCCAACTTGGATGACTTTGACATGATCGAGTGATTTTTCACTGATCAAATCCACGAGTCTGTTGAGAACTTCTCTGCTGCCAGCCGCAATACCACAGGTGGCCATACCGACAAGCACTTCAACTGTATTGTCTCCCGATTCCCCGGATTCCCTAAGTTTAACTTTTTTAACCTGATCTTCACGAATTTTTCTTAATTCATCCAAAGATTTAATAGGCATGTCGTTACACTCCTTTTTGTTCTTTGCAGTCCATTATGATTTGACCAACATCTTCAGCTTTTACATGACCGTAAACTTTGTCGTTGATCATGACGACAGGTGCTAGACCACATGCTCCGATACAGCGGACGTCATTAAGTGTGAACAGACCGTCTGCTGTGGTCTCTTTGTTCTTGATACCAAGTTGATTTGAGAACTCCGACATGACTTTGTCGATGCCTTTGACAAAACATGCTGTTCCCATACAGATGTTGATGGTGAAGTCACCTCTTTTTTCCTCTGAGAAAAACGAGTAGAAACTAACGACGCCATAGACTTTGGCAGCTGGCACATCCAGTTTTCGTGCCACATAGAGCTGCAAGTCAGGTGGGAGATAACCAAATAATGACTGTGCCTTGTGAAGCACCGAAATAACAGCTTCTTCTTTGGTTGGTTGCGTTTCAATAAATGCATCCAAAAGCTTTAGTTTCTCAGTTGCCTTATCGAACTCAAATACTTCCGACATAATCGAACCGTCCTTTCTTTTTTAATATGTGTTTACCACTTGAGTTATATACCCAATTATAATCAGAAAATTTCGACATTTTCAATATAATAAAAAATAATTGATAGGATGTGCCACAAGCTATTGATTTTTATATGAATCAGCGTAAACTAATAGTTATTAAAGGAATGTACTATCGAAATCGAAAGAAGGTCAAACATGTCATTTGTAAGAAGCGGTCCTAAAATTTT
>JAWSUW010000275.1:0-1975 GCA_033549245.1 Bacillota bacterium
CAGCTGCGCTACTCGTATTTTTGATCCACAAATCCAGTGTGAAATCTTGACCCGCATAAACATAGTCATCACCATAATCATATCTTTCAACGATCAATTTTGGCTTGCTTGCTCCACCGGATTCACCCTCTGATTTTCCCAAAACATATATGCCCACATACTCAGATGTGGATTGCTTGACTTCAGGGCTCTGTCCAACTGCATAATAACTTGTCTCAATATAAGAATGATAGCTTTCAGTCACGGTTTCACTCTTTGCCATCATTTTAAATGTCACGCTTCTTCTTTCTCCAGGTGCCAATCCTTTTAGAATAACTTTTGAATTTGATTTTGCTATAAATTCTTGCGGATAGTTGTAATTGATTTCCACATTTTCAAGAGTGGATTGTCCAGTATTGAGAACGTCAAAAGTCACATTGAAATCATTGTTCACTGAGATTCTTTCCGGTACTTTCAGTTCATCAATGTGAAGTTCAGCTTCAATATCCTCTGCACCAGCCAAATTCAAATACACTGTAAAATCTTTGGTGTAGCTCCCGCCAAAATCATCAATATAAGAAACATTAACTGATAGAGGAAACGTTCCAGTTCCAACGTCCTTGCCGGATATGACATTGAAATAGACGAGTTCAGTACTTCCCGCTCTAAGTTCTTGCAAAGATTTCGTATCTACATCATTATACAAAACTACGCCTTGGTTGGAAAAACCGCTAATATTGATTCTCATATCCTTAGCTGAAATGGTTCCCGTGTTTTTTAGATTGAGTACTACTGCATTTGGTTGGTCTGGTTTGATTGTATTATCTGTGTTGGTTGTTCCCATGAGTCCTATGATTGGTTCGATATTGTTGTTGACCACTTTTACGTATGCCTTCTCTGTAGAACTGTACGTTTGATCGTAATAGTTGTAATAATCGAAAACGACATCGAATTCATAAATTCTGGAATCCGCCGTCGGGCTTACTTCCACATCAAATATGGCTTCTGCTGTATTATTAGGATTAAGATAAGTCACAGTTTTGCTGAGTGTTGTGATATCACTTCTGAAAGGATGATCTCCTTTTAGAGTTACTCTGATCATTCTCGCTGCCATAGATGAGACATTTTTCATCTGCACAGTGTAAGTGCTCTTCTCCCCAGCATTCACAACTTGTGTGTCCGC
Organism: Bacillota bacterium; assembly: GCA_033549245.1. Taxonomy (GTDB): domain Bacteria; phylum Bacillota; class Clostridia; order Peptostreptococcales; family Acidaminobacteraceae; genus Fusibacter_D. The sequence continues at coordinate 1,163 of JAWSUW010000275.1, forward strand.
ACCGGGCACAAGTCCGATAATTGGCTTATATGAATCAAACTCAGCATATGAATTACCACCTATTAGTGTGGTCATCAGCAAACAAATGATCATTAAAATTGATAGTCTTGATTTCATTTTTCATCCCTCGATTCTTAAATTTTTACATATGTTTCTTCGTATGGTTTGATATACTTCTCCATAACATCGTCTTCTTCTCTATTTTCAATACTTTGTATATCCCCGTCTCTTATATGTATGACTTTATCAGCATACAATGCCACTTCCGGGTCGTGTGTGACAATAACTATGGTTTGTTCTTTTTCTCTGGCCATTTTCCACATGATATGCATGATTTCTATGGATGTTTTGGTGTCGAGATTTCCAGTCGGTTCATCAGCAAAGATAATCTCTGGAGCACCAACAAAAGCTCTTGCGATTCCAACACGCTGCTGTTGACCACCGCTCATTTGAGTCGGTCTGTGTTTATATCTGTCTTTAAGCCCCACCATTTCAAGATGCTTAAGTGCGATTTTTTCTCTTAAGATTCTTGGTGTTCCTCTAAAAATCAAAGGCATAGCAACATTTTCAAGCGCCGTAAGCGCAGTCATAAGATTATAGGATTGAAATATGAATCCGATATTTTTTTGCCTGAATTTAGCAAGCCTTTTTTCACTCATTTTTTCAATGGCTTCACCTTTGATTTGAATGGTTCCCCGACTTGGTTTCTCAAGCCCTGCCATCATATTCAAGAGTGTGGACTTACCTGAGCCTGAAGTTCCCAGCACACAACAGATTTCTCCTTTGTGTATGTTCAAATCAATCTTATTGAGT
>JAWSUW010000276.1:0-1939 GCA_033549245.1 Bacillota bacterium
ATCATTGATATTTACCGCGGATTATGGAAAATCGAGGAATCTTTTAAGGTTACAAAAAGTGATTTGGAGACAAGGCCAGTTTATGTTTCAACTGAAGAGCACATCAAAGCGCACTTTCTTACGTGCTTCATTGCCCTTGTACTTGCAAGGATTCTTGAACATATAACAGAAGGTAAACACAGTATTACAATGATGATTGAAAGTCTTAAAAAATGCACTTGTACCAACGTGGACCAGAACTACTACTTATTCGATTATTATGATGAGGTATTAGAAGACATCGGACAAACTGCAGACATTGATTTTTCAACAAAGATAAGAACTTTACAACAGATTAAAAAAAATATTTCAGAAACCAAAATTTAGACCTGTTACCCTACAAAAAAACGTAAAAAAAGAAACCCTTGAAACACACTATTTCCAGTGGGTTCAAGGGTGTTTTTTTGTGGTTTTGCTGCAAAAGTCAAGATACAGATTTGATTCCAGTGTCAAATGCATTTGTCCGTTTCATTTTTAAAATATTGGGTATACAGAACTTGTACGAATTCAATTGCACTGAGGAGGTGAGCATAAATTTAGCAAACTGCTCGAAAGAGCAGGACGCAAAGCCATGAATCTAAAGCAAATTGGACATTAACTATTCCCTTGCCAAGATCGTCTGGTTGCAGATTATAGAAACCAATTTCTATTTTTTTTGAAATTAACATTAACTCTATATGATGCGAAAGAGGGTAATATTATATGAGAAATAAACTATTAAGCATTTTCCTGGCTACCCTGATGATTTTCGGAGGTAGTTTTTCTGCGTTTGCGGCTGATCCGATTGTTCTTGATTATATCGGACCTATAAATGTAAAAAATGCAGGACCAAATGAAATGGATATAATCAATGATTATTTAGAAGCAAATTATCTTACCTATAACATGGATCCTTTCTTATGGTGGTCAAAAGTAGAAAATCAAGGCACATCAAGTGATTACATCAATTTCACACCTCCTACTGGAGGAACCAACACTTACACCCTTCATTACAACAAAGCGATTCCTGATGTCATTTTGAATGAGGATACTCAGTCATATGACATAGTTCCATCCGATCCACCAAGAAAACTTGAATATTTCATCATTAAATCAGCTAACGATGCATATGTCATGATTTTACCTGAACCATTGTCGGTTGGCGAATCGATTTATATCACTTTACCGAAAGATGTCAGTCACGCCTATGTTGTGGCTTATGATACACCGACAGAGCTTTACAGCATCATTTCAGGCTACAAATATGATGCTGAAGGCATTGATCTCCCAATCTCCGGAGTATCATTTGATTTTGAGATCTATGATTCCGAAGAAAACCTAGTTGTCACTGCGTTTAGTGACCCCAATACAGGTGAGATGTTCTTTACAATGCTCGATGAATTGGGCGTTCCAATACCAGGAATGATAGATCAACCTAATCTGGAATTACCTGAAGGCGAATATATTATTTATGAACTGGATGAAACCGGTTATGAATTCGTAAGGTATGAACTTGTAAGTTCATTAGGTGAAATGATCAGCCAAGGTGACACAGATCCGTTCTTCCAATTCACCTCTGCAAATGATCTTAATTTCACATTCTATTTTTATAATCAATTAAAAACTAGTGCAATCACCGGTATCAAAGTGGATGGTGAAGGTGACCCAATTCCTGGCGTCAATTTCGACTTTGAGATCTATAACGAACTTGACGAACTCATCGCCACTGCTGAAAGTGATAGCTCCACTGGAGTCCTAAGTTTCATCCCAGTAGGTGAAATTGATCCTGTAAATCCACTCGTTCTCCCTTATGGCAACTACAGCATCAAAGAGCTTACTGAAACCGAATACACTTACCTCGGTTATGAACTCTGGGAAGATGGTGTTAAAGTAGGCTTTGGCACTGACGTGGAAATTGACT
>JAWSUW010000277.1:0-1916 GCA_033549245.1 Bacillota bacterium
CATATTTATAGGAAGACGAAAGAAGGAGGTTTAAGAAATGGCTAGAGTTAAAGGCGCCGTAAACGCCAAGAAAAAACATAAAAAAATACTTAAATTGGCTAAAGGTTTCTATGGTCAAAAAAGTTTGGTATTTAAAGCAGCAAACCCTGCGGTAATGAGATCTTTAAGATCATCATACATTGGTAGAAAACTCAGAAAAAGAGATTTCAGAAAGCTTTGGATCGCTAGAATCAACGCAGCAACAAGAATCAATGGTCTTAGCTATTCAAAATTCATGAATGGTCTTAAAAAAGCAAATGTTGAAATCAACAGAAAAGTGCTTTCTGAAATGGCAATTCACCATCCAGAAGATTTCGCTAAATTAGTGGAACTTGCAAAAACTCATATATAGCACCCAAAACGATGGTTTTAATAAATCATCGTTTTTTTATTAAAAAATAATGGACAATTATAAATAAAATATTAACAAAACGCTTTCTGTATCTTGTATACATAAGGCGTTTGTCATATAATGAGGGTGTGAATAAATTAAAAGGAGTGTATGAGATGGCTTTTTTAGACAAAGTGATAGAAATTGCTCAAAAGGATATCCAAACTATAGTTTTACCAGAGGCATTCGATCCTAGAACGATTGAAGCAACGCACAAGATTTTGGAACAAGGTATTGCGAATATTATTTTGGTGGGTAACAAGGAAGTAATTCTTTCGAAAGCTGGTGATTGGAAGATTGATGGAGCTACATTCATTGATCCAAATACGTTTGAAGAGATGGACAAGTATGCTGAAGCCCTTGCAGAAATGAGAAAAAGCAAAGGTATGACTATCGAGGAAGCAAAAAAATTGATGATTGAGAGTGAACTTTACTTTGGCGTGATGCTTGTCAAAATGGGTATGGCGGGAGGCATGGTCGCCGGTGCTGCAAACTCAACTGCAAATGTTCTCAGACCTGCTCTTCAAATCTTGAAGACAGCACCAGGTACTAAACTCGTATCTGCAGTGTTCTTAATGGAAGTGCCAAATTGTGAACTTGGAGAAGAGGGGATTTTCATATTTGGAGATTGCGCACTTAATCCAAATCCGACATCTGAGGAGTTGGCTCACATTGCAATCAGTTCAGCAAAAACCTTTGAGTCTCTTGTTCATAAGGAAGCAAAAGTTGCGATGCTATCTTTCTCATCGAAAGGTTCAGCAAATCATGCCGATGTTGACAAGGTAATTGAAGCTGGAAAAATTGCTAAGGAATTGGCTCCAGATATGAGCATTGATGCTGAACTTCAACTCGATGCTGCTATTGTACCAAAAGTGGGTAAAAGCAAAGCACCAGACTCAAAAGTTGCAGGATTGGCAAATGTACTGATCTTCCCTGATCTCGATTCGGGAAATATTGGATACAAACTCGTTCAGAGACTTGCAAATGCCAATGCTTACGGTCCAGTATGTCAAGGACTTGCTATGCCGGTTAACGATTTGTCCAGAGGATGCTATGCTGATGATATCGTAGGTACAGTTGCACTTACTGCACTTCAAGCACAAATGCAAAGTAAATAATCAGAGCTGAAATTTAATCGACGAGAAATCGTCGATTTCTTTTTTTGACTATGCTTTTATGAATTTATTTGATACAATATTTGTTATGATATCAAGCAATAGGGGGAAGCATGAATTTAACAACAATGAAGTCAAAGGGGCTAAAACCCGCGCAAATATTGGTACTAAGTTTTTTTAGTATAATAATGATAGGGACTGTTTTTCTTATGCTACCGATCAGCACAGTTTCTGGGGAATCCACATCATTTATAAATGCATTGTTCACGTCTACATCAGCAGTTTGTGTTACAGGACTTGTCGTTGTGGATACTGGAACTTACTGGAGTGTCTTTGGAAAGACAATCATTTTAATGCTTATACAAGTCGGT
>JAWSUW010000278.1:0-1863 GCA_033549245.1 Bacillota bacterium
ATCTAAAAAAGCACCTGCTTTATGCGGGTGCTAATGATTTGATTTTTTCGGGACATTTTCAAAAGTGATTGACATTTGACAGCTCGAATCGAACCTGTTCGCCTTCTTCGACAGATATAAACAGTCCGGTCTTTGATTCGGCGACAAAAGTGGCGTTTTTAACAGCGGGAAGGATTCTTCCAGGCTTTACTGCCACATACTTCTTGATCACACGGTTCTCATCATCCATAAATAAAATATCGATATCGAATTTCATATTGAATGTGTGTATTTGATTGCATGGTTTAATGATTAAAACTTCACTTGTTTTGGGCATTTTATGAAACATATAACCTCTGAGCCTTTTCATGAATGAATCGGCGATCTTTATACAATCCACCTTCATAATCACCATTTTCTCACCTATAAAGTACTGATAATCTGAATCAAGGCTGGTCCTAATATGACGACGAAAATTGCAGGGAAAATAAATAACACCAATGGGAACAGCATTTTAATCGGTGCTTTCATGGCCTTTTCTCTGGCGGCTTGCTTTCTTTTCTCTCTGAGTTGGGCTCCCTCGATTCTAAGGACCTTACCAATGCTCACGCCCAGTTCGTCCGCTTGAATCAGTGCGGACATGAGAGTGGTGATTTCCTTTACATCACATCTGTCACTCATGTTTTTCAGAGCCTTCTTTTTATCGATGCCCATTCTCATTTCTTTTAGGGTCTTTGCAAACTCGTCAGAGAGCACGCCGTCAATGTTGGCAACAATACGACCAATAGCACCATCAAGAGAGAGACCTGCTTCAACACTGACTGTGATGAGGTCCAGTGCATAAGGAAGTTCCCTGACCATGTTGACCCCTCTCATGGAGATTGCCTTTTGTATGGAAAACCTGTACAGGACTTGTATGAGAGCAAAAATAGATAATCCTGCAAAGATCATTATATTGAGTTCAGCCTTAATCAAATAAAGTAGTAATGTGACACCAAGAATCATAACTACTGTCATGATGATCTTTTTGGCCACCCATCTTTCATACGATGACCCTTTTAAATAACCGGCGCGTTCCAGCATAGATTTTCGTCTTTTGCTCGAATTCTCCGGAGTGAATTTTAAGATTCTTCTTCCAACACCGTTAAAAAAAGGAATGATAACACGTGCACCAAAGCCCGATTCAGGTTCAGCGGCTTGAGGTGTCTCCATGTTGGCTATATAGTCCAGACGTTTCTCAACTGCCAGTTTTTTCTTAAAAAGGATTCTAAATAAACCATATAAGATGACCAACGTCAGGAGGAAAAATGAAAAAATAGCTACAAACAACATCTGAATCACCCCCTACATCTCTATATTGACAATCTTTCGAATGAACAGCCAACCGATGAATTGATTGAAAATGGCAAGACCTAACAACAGTCTGCCGATTGGTGTTGTAAAAAGCACCAAAATATACTCTTTGTTGAGCACGTAAAATATAAGTCCAAGGAAAATTGGCATAGCCATGATAATCATCCCGGACAGTTTGCCTTGAGCCGTCAATGTATTGAGCTCATTTTTGATTTTTTGTCTTTCCCTGATAGTCTCAGCAATGTTTTCAAGAATCTCAGAAAGATTGCCACCGACATCCCTTTGAATCAAAATGGCATTGACAATCAACCTAAGATCGTCTGATGGCATCCTCTCGAGCAAATTTTCAAGACCATCCTCAAGTGGCATTCCGAGGCTTAACTCTTTAAGTAGAATCTTGAAAGACTTCTTAAAAGGATCTTGAGTTTCCTCAGCGGCTACTGCCAGTGCCTGCATAAATGAATAACCCGCTTTGAGTGCGTTGGAGATCATGACCACACCGTCGTTGAGAAGCGCATCAAATTCTGCAAT
>JAWSUW010000279.1:0-1862 GCA_033549245.1 Bacillota bacterium
TTAAAATTACAGCAATCAATGTTAAAAGAGTATTGAACAAGGTAAGACAGAACCGTTTTCTTCCTGATATCTTGACAAAAATACAGGGCTTTTGGGAAACAATGTGTTCAACTCAACATTTCATAAGATTATGTGCTTGAAAAACGTCTATTTTGACACTACAACCATATTTTGAAAGTTATTTTCTCCTGTTCCCGGCTCAACTCTCTTTTCCCCTTTTGATTCTTGGGTATATTGACGTTGATTACAACGGCATCAAAAGAGGCGAAAACATCAGCCCCACTTCGTAAATCAAAATTCAAAAAAAGCCATTGGCTCAAAAAAATAATCGGCAACAGTCCGGAGCATATAACGCAAATAACGGACAAGGCCCCGATCAGGGCTTTGCCCGTTATAACGCTTTATCCCATTTCTATATTAACAGATCACGAAATACACACCATTAAACCAAATCATTTTTACCAGAATACTGCCGAATAAAGTGGAATGGGTTCATCGATGGTAAGCATTTCTTTATCATCATCCCCGTCCATGAAGCCTTCCGGGTCCATCATCATATCCATCATGCTGCCCATGTTATGAACCATGTAGCTTCCATCCATGTCCATAACACCCAGGACATCGTTTTCCATCCAAGTCTCAGGAGCACCCGGCAACCATTTCAAGCCTTCTTCAAGAAGAATAATCCTATTCATGTCCGGTCCGCTTACAAAGTTTGGATAGGAGAAATATTTTTTGTACAGTGATTTTCCAGCCGCCACCTGCGCCTGACCCATAGCTTTCTCTGGGATGTTTACGAAGATTCTACTGCCTTCATTCGCTCCGCCTTTTGTTGGGATTAAAACATAATAAGCACCGTGATCTCCAAGCACCCACATGCCGTTTGGATTATTCAGGCTAACGGAAGGACAGACAAATGGATTTTCTTTTTCAGCTGGCGCAGCGAATGCCGACACAGATAGACCAAGAACCAAAACCACTATCATTGGCAATACGACAAACATTCGTTTTGAGTTTCTTAATATAATAAACTACTCGTTTCAATAATATGTTGCATTGTAAAAATAACAACAGTTACTTCCACGGACAATCTTATTTGCCGTCTGTTACGGTGCAGAAGTAAAGTTTATCAAGAGCATACTCCTTGAAAAGCTCGCAGGTGGCACAGATACAGCCTTTTTCCTCATCAATGCAATGGCTCTTTTCGTAGGCGCAGAACATTGCCTCTGCATGAATCTTGTCTTCAGTACCGCCCATCATAAGAATCACATTACCCGGCATTGATTTCATTTTGCAGGAAAAAGTGTAGCTTGGACATTTCATGCACAGACATTTTTTGAGGTTTTCCTTTGTTTTTGCAACTTTTGGCATAGTATACCTTCTTTCTTTTGTCCAAAATGTTAATAACAAAATGGGATTCAGAAATATCTGATATTTCGTCATATACATACCTTATTTAACTAAGAGTAAACATACTAATCTCAAATTAGCTCAGAATAAGTAACTGTTCTGCTTGCCAGACAACAATGGAGCAAAGGATTAAACAACTCGCCTTTAAAGGACCTTCTGTTGAACCTGTAGCAGAACTCATCCAGATATGACTGCAAATGCTTTTAACTCAAAGCATGATCGGTGCCCATGATGAAGGCTTTTGCGTTGGATACGATGATATGGAGCCACTTGAGATGGTCAGGATGACGATCCGGAGCAAATACCATTGGGCAGTGATCATAATCAGCCGATAACGCATGATACGAACGACAGGCATCACTCACAACAGTCGGCAGGTCATAGAGATGCTGTTTCGCAAACTCAGTCAGGCATACAGGGGGAGTTTTCTGGTGCTGATCTGATAAGCTCTG
>JAWSUW010000280.1:0-1847 GCA_033549245.1 Bacillota bacterium
TGTACGGCAAACGTAAGCACGGTTCTGTGAGAGCAAAGAAATTCGGACTAATTATCCGAATTTCTAGCTACTCGATTTTTTTTGAAATTAGTATTGACAAACGTATCGGCAGACGATATATTGTATATATCAACAGACGATATATCAGGAGGTGATTTATAATGAATAAAGATTTGCCTTTGACTGAAGGTGTGTTTTACATTTTGCTTGCACTTATCAAACCTAATCACGGTTATGGAATAATTCAGGATGTTGAGCAAATGACTAGTGGGAGATTGGTTCTAGGAGCCGGAACACTTTATGGTGCCATCAATACCATGCTCGATAAAGGCTGGATCAAACTTTACAGTGAAGAAGTGACATCAAGAAAGAAAAAGGAATATATGATCACGACAACAGGTAAGGAGATTCTGAAATTTGAAACAGAAAGGCTCGAGGAATTGATTAGAAACAGTAAAATTGTAATGGAGGATAGGATATGAAGATTTTTAAATTGTACTTAGACAAAGACGAGGAAGAAATTTGGCTCAATGAAATGGTCAGTAATGGATGGGCTCTCAATAATTTTTTCTTTGGAGTATATACTTTTGAGAGATGTGAAGAAAATGAGTTCGTCTATAAAATTGATCTTATGGATAGTTTTTCGGGGACAAAATCATCCATGGAATACATAAAATTTGTTGAAGAAACAGGCGCTGAGTATGTTAGTTCCTGGGGACGCTGGGTCTTTTTCAGAAAACCCGCCAGCGAAGGATCGTTTGAGCTTTACACAGATGTGGATTCACAGATCAGACTTTATCAAAAAATCAGAAATATGATGGGGGTTGTCGCTTTACTAGAATTTGTCATTGGATTCTCACAACTCCATAATTTGAGTCAATTTAATGCAGGGGTTGGATACTACAGTTTGACAGGTGTGATTTTTCTCCTTGGAGCGGGAATCGGATATGCCGCACTAAAGGCACACAATAAAGTCAATAGTTTGCGAAAGCAAAAGGTAATCTAAAAAATCAGTGGATAGAGGGAGCTCTATTCACTTTTTTATTGATCAAATATATAGCCACCAAAATTAGACTGAGTCCAGATACTTTAATAAGAGTCAGTTTCTCATTTACAAAGACAACAGATAACGTGACAGCAAAAATCAACTCAATCATACTTAAAACGCCGACTTTAGACAAATCGATTCCAGAAGAAATGCCTTCAAAGTAGAAAAGATATGCAAGAACCACTGCGAATATACCAAGTCCAAGGCTACAAGAGACCACTACAGGAGAGTTGATTTTCATGGCAAGGTCACCAATATTCACAAGTGGCAAAATGAAAGCCATTCCAAACAAAGAATTATAGAATATCAATGTTTTTGCATGGTACTTTTGTAGCCCGAATTTTCCGAAGACACTGACGAGAGCGTATCCAAGTCCAGCCATAACTCCATAGCCCACACCGATTACAGAGAGTTCTTGGAAGTCGAACACCGCACCCGTAAGAGCAAGTATAGATCCTACAATAGACAGTAGAACACCTGCGCTTTTGAGAACCGTCAGTTTTTCTTTGAAGATTGTTACAGAAAAGATGGTCAAAAAAAGTGGAGCGAGGTAAAGAAGTACTGTAGCGTTGATCACACCAATCAGATCTACGGATGAAAAGAACACGAGGTTGAAAATGCCTTGAGTGATGACACCCATGAAAAAAGTGAGAATCAGTCCTTTTTTATCAATTTTGAACAAATGGGTTTTCCCGAAAATAAAGTAGACCAAAAAGAAAAACGCCCCTAAAAACAATCTGATGAAACTGACTTCGATAGATGTCAGCCCGTTATCCAGTAAATTCTTGGCGAATATTCC
>JAWSUW010000281.1:0-1829 GCA_033549245.1 Bacillota bacterium
CTCACCTTTCAGGATGCTCATCGGATAAAGCATGGACACTTTGGAGCCGAATGATCCAGACACCCATTCGATTTTGCCGTTTTTTTCAACGACCGAACGCTTGGTGTTGAGGTTGTACATATTCCTCGACCAATTTTCAATAGTGCTGTATCTAAGTGTTGCTCCTTCTTTGACGAACAGCTCCACCGCACCAGCGTGAAGATTCTGTACAGAATATTTCGGTGCGGAACACCCTTCAATGAAATGTAGTTTCGCATTTTTTTCCACTATAATCAAAGTGTGCTCAAATTGTCCGGCACCTTTTGCGTTCAGTCTAAAATAGGACTGGAGCGGAAATTCGACTTCTACACCTTCTGGTACATAGACAAATGAACCTCCTGACCATACTGCACCATGAAGTGCTGAAAATTTATGGTCTCTGTTGGTGATCAGCTTCATGAAGTATGGCCTAATCAAATGTTCGTACTCTTTAATGGCGGTATCCATGTCTGTATATATGACACCGAGGTCCACGAGTTCTTTTCTTATCGAATGGTAAACCACTTCGGAATCATATTGTGCGCCCACACCAGCCAGTGATTTTCTCTCCGCTTCCGGGATGCCCAGCCTCTCAAAAGTGTTCTTGATATCCTCCGGCACGTCATCCCAGCTGGTTTGCATGTCCGTATTGGGTCTCACGTAGTGGACGATGTTCTCGACATCGAGTTCTGAAAGATCGGCGCCCCATGTGGGTAGCGGCTTCTTTTTATAGATTTCAAGGGATTCGAGTCTGAAATTCATCATCCATTCAGGTTCTTTTTTCTCCCTGGATATTTCTCTGATGATGTCCTCGGTCAAGCCTTTGTCAGAAACGAATCTATGATCTTCTGTATTGATAATGTCATAGACGCCACGATTGACGTCGGCAACATAGGTCTTCTTTTCCATTGTTTCCTCCTTAAGCGGCGCCGTTTACGTCAGTTGACTTCTTAAATGCCTCATATCCTTTTTCCTCTACTTCTGTTGCGAGCGACAAATCACCACTTTTCACGATTTTGCCGTCCACCAAGATATGGACGAAGTCCGGTTTGATATAATTAAGGATCTTATTGTAATGCGTTATGACCAAAATGGCATTATCCTTAGTGGCAAGTTTTTGTACGGTCTCGTAAACGACACGTATCGCATCCACATCGAGTCCGGAGTCGGTCTCGTCCAAAATTGCGAGCTTCGGTGACAGGACTGCCATCTGTAAAATTTCATTCTTCTTTTTTTCACCACCGGAAAATCCGAGGTTCAGGTAACGCTCCAGATATTTCTGATCCATATCGAGCATTTCCATATGCTGCTTGACGTCTTTTTTGAATGCACCAAGCATGGGCATGATGCCAGAGATTTCTTTTTTTGATGTCCTCAGGAAATTATCCACTGTAACGCCAGGTACCTCTTGTGGATACTGGAACGATAAAAAGAGCCCAGCTTTTGCGCGCTCATCCACTTTCATATCAAAGAGGTCTTTACCTCCGAATATCGCCTCACCACTGACCACCTCATGTGCAGGGTGTCCCATCAGCACATTGGCAAGTGTCGATTTACCTGCTCCATTTGGTCCCATAATCACATGTATTTCACCTGGATTGATCTCCAGATCGATTCCTTTGAGTATCTCTTGACCATCAGCTGTGGATCTTAGTGCATTCACTTTTAAAATGCTCATCATTTGCCTCCTTGTTTATATCCTAGTAATTTAATCGGAATTCATTCATATTCATTTTAGGTCATTTTTCTTGGTGCGTCAAGATGTAAAAGGAGAAACAAATGGGGACAGGTCTGAATTGGTACCTAGCTTT
>JAWSUW010000282.1:0-1792 GCA_033549245.1 Bacillota bacterium
CAAACTGGTTCGAACAGAGCGCATCACCATTCATGATTATGACAATACACTGGTGAAGAGCACTCAAACACTGAGCACTGATTCGAATCATACCAATGTGAATAAAGATGTGTTGATTGGTGAGATTGGGAAAGGTGGGGTTGTTTGGGGGGATGATGATAGTACAGTACAAGAAGTAAATCCAATCAAAGAAACTATGATCAATGCTTTTGAAAGTTATAACGAGTTTGCTTCTGGTAACATTCTTCCTGAGCTACCGGATGTTACAGCGGCAGGTGGTTCCGTAGATTTTATTGCATCAACTGGTTCTGTTCAAATTGTAATAGACAAGACTGGAAATGTGGGATTAGTTTTCTCGGGAGGATTAAAAGGGAAAACTGATATTGAGGGTGGTATTTCAGCAGTTGTAACAGTATCATATGATATGGAAAGTGCAGATGATTTAGATGGTGTTGCTTCATTCTATGGTGCTGGAGCAGATTTAGGTGAAGTATTAGCTGTTTCAGCAGATTACACATATGGTATAGCTACTACCGAAGATGGAAGACAAGTAACAACCCATTCAGCTGGTATCGGTGGGAATGTATCTTGGGTTCCTGCTGAGATTCATACTGGAGTTACAAAGACAAAAACGATTACAATAAATATTTACGATATTGCAAATGACATTTATGAGTTTTTTAAGTAAAAGAAAGAGGTGATGCCGTTATTAATAAGATATCAAATTTTAAGTTTCAAGTTGTATATTCTATAGGTGCTTTCCTAGTATTTTATTCAATTATGCCTAGAGATTTTAATATTTACGAAGGTATAAGGAATACAATACTGATTTTAGTTATGACTCTTTTTATGAAGTCGGCTCCAAGTCTAATGGTAGTTGTGAATAAGAGTTCGATGTATAGAGCAAAGGAGAGGAGTAATAAACTCTTTATATCAGTAATGAAGCTTCTCAAGTCTGTGATGTTTGGATTATCAGTTGCAACAGTTTTAATGACTATTCTTGCAGTTGTAGGGATGTATGCTTCAAATGTAATGGTCAATACAGTGCATGTGTTTGCTTTGACGATATCAATGTGGCTGACAGTACGTGGAGGAATTGTAAATCTGATAGACTCTATCAACCAATGACAGGATAAATGGGTGGAGGGGGCTCCCCAGTGCCTAGCGAAACAGTGTTATGGTCTTAATGGGTATTTACTGATCAGTGAATCTGTCTTAGATAGTATTCAAGACAGATATCAGTATGAATACTATTTTGAAAACAGTTGTTCGTAATTACTAATATCCTTAGTCATCATCATGGTGCTAAGGATATTCTATTATCTTACGTTTTGGAATGAAAATGGGATGTTGTTGAACATGGAATCTGACTACATGTAACGGATACAGCAATGTCATTCTATCGTCATTTTTCACTTCATATTTATGAACTAATTAATCTGGTACGGGTTAGTCAAACTTGTCAGAGTTGCAACAACAGTTGGATTGTATTGAATGCCATAGGCATTCCTTAATCATATGATCTTCAGCTCGATTCACTTGAGAGCAAGATGCAAGATTATTGGGGGATGATTACGATGAATTTATTGAAACCGGCGAATATACTGAAAAACAAAACATAGCGCATGCAAACGCAGAACTCATCAGAGAAGTGCGTCCATATATCTTTGAAAAAATTGATCACTGCGAATCAACAAGTGACTGGGAGTTTGAAGGGAAGGATGTGCATCCCGACCGCATCGTGTACACGTATACTTCAACCAAAACAATCACGGACGTGTATCAGAATGAT
>JAWSUW010000283.1:0-1762 GCA_033549245.1 Bacillota bacterium
GATGGCTGAGGAACAATTGAGAGGCGGTATTCTCGACATTGACACCGAGCGGGTATCCAGTCTACTCAGTTACGAACCTGGCTTTATTGATGAGGCTCTAGAAAAAATCGTCGGGCTTCAGACCGATGCTCCACTGAAGAGAAGTGTGAACCCTTTTGGTGGCATACGAATGGCAAGAGATGCCTGTGAGGCTTATGGGTACAAATTATCAGACCAGGTTGAAGAACAGTTTTCGTTCAAGACAACACATAATGACGGCGTATTCAGAGTCTATAGCGATACCATGAAAAAACTGAGACGAAGTGGACTGATTACTGGTCTCCCAGATGCCTATGGAAGAGGACGCATCATAGGGGATTACCGCAGAGTAGCCCTTTATGGTATTGATCGGTTGATGGAGTTCAAAAAAGCGGATCAAAAAGAATTGTCAGAGCAACCGATGAATGAAGAAAACATTCGTTTAATGGAAGAAATCTTCAGGCAACTTGATTTTCTGGATAAGTTGAAAGATATGGCAAAAGCTTATGGACATGATATAGGACGTCCTGCCGAGAATTCACACGAGGCCATACAATGGACTTACTATGGATATCTTGGTGCCATAAAAGAACAAAATGGTGCAGCTATGTCACTCGGAAGAGTCGGAGAATTTCTGGATATTTATATCGAAAGAGATCTTTTAAGTGGCGATCTATCTGAAAAAGAAGCACAGGAATTGATAGATGATTTCATCATAAAATTGCGTATGGCCAGACAACTCAGAACACCGGATTATAATGAACTATTCGCAGGAGATCCGCTATGGATCACTGAAGCGGTGGGTGGAATGTCGATAGGTGGGGGCACGCTAGTGACTAAAAATGCCTTTAGATTCTTGAATACACTTGTCAATCTAGGTGCAGCGCCGGAACCGAATCTGACAGTCCTTTGGTCAAAAGACCTACCTGAACCTTTCAAAGCCTATTGCGCAGCTATCTCGATAAAGACCGATGCAATTCAATATGAAAATGATGACCTCATGAGACCGATTTTTGGAGATGATTACGGTATCGCCTGCTGCGTATCCGCCATGAGAATCGGAAAGGAAATGCAATTTTTTGGAGCGAGATGCAACCTCCCTAAAGTTTTCCTTCTTGCACTCAATGGCGGTTATGATGAAATGTCTGGAGAGCAAATTGGTCCCAAAATGGATGTTTTGAATGATCAGATACTTGATTATGACTCGGTAATGCAACGTTTTGATCTTTATATGGACTGGTTATGTGAACAATATGTTGGTACCATGAATGTGATTCACTACATGCACGACAAATATGCTTATGAGAAAACTCAGATGGCTCTGCATGATACGAATGTCCATCGCTATATGGCTTTTGGAATCGCAGGACTCAGCGTGGTTGCGGACTCACTTTCCGCAATAAAACATTCAAAAGTGACCCCTTTGAGAAATGACCAAGGCTGGATCACTGATTATATTAATGAAGGTGACTTCCCTGTCTTCGGTAATGATGATGATCGTGTTGACCATATTGCAACGGCTCTTTCAAAGTCATTTCATGAAAAACTGTCGAAGTACGACACTTACAGAAATTCTGAGCACACACTATCATTGTTGACGATTACTTCAAATGTCGTTTATGGTCTTAAGACCGGCAATACGCCTGATGGCAGAAGAAAAGGGGAACCTTTTGCACCTGGAGCGAATCCTATGCGGGGGCGAGAGAAAAATGGCGCTGTCGCAGCACTCAACTCCGTCGCTAAG
>JAWSUW010000284.1:0-1686 GCA_033549245.1 Bacillota bacterium
AAGAAAGCCTCATTTCTAGCAGTTTTTCAAGTTTATTGTTTATCTGTGGTCAATTCGGTATTTTCCCGATTGCCCCTTTTTTACCCCTTACACAAAAGGGTACACATGAGATCGATAATAGTTTATCATTAATTTAAAGAGGTGCTTATGATCACACTCAATAATATTGAAGCCAGAAAATTCATCTTAATTAAACAAGGATTGCTCAGGTCATACAAGTTTTCTGGAAAGGAAGGAATTCTGGAGTTCGTGGACCAAGTTGGATGCATTCAATTTGACCCGATTGACATTTGCGGCAAAAACCCTGAATTGGTACTTCAATCAAGAGTTGAAGGATTCAAAAAGAGCATGCTTTATGATCTTCTTTATGATGAAAGGAAACTTATAGATTATTTTGATAAGAATCTTTCTATTATCGATTTGAGGGATTGGAAGCATTTCGCCCATATCCGGGATTATTACTGTAACCACAGTCGAGGGCGTAGTGATGTGGATTCCATTGAACAAGAAATCAAACAGTTGTTGAAGGAAAACGGACCCATGTGTTCAAAAGACTTTAAAATGGACCGGAAAATCGACTGGTACTGGAGTGAGACAAAACTTTCCAGGGCAGCTCTTGAAACACTTTACTTCAGAGGGGATCTGATTGTTCATCACAAAAAAGGAGCCATCAAATATTATGACCTATCTGAGAATCATTTACCAAATGATATTTTAGAGGCTGAGGATCCGCACGCCACCATGTTTGACCACCAAAAGTGGAGAGTGCTTAGAAGAATCGCTTCAGTCGGTCTTTTGTGGAACAAATCATCAGATGCATTTTTGTATATTGAGAGGTTTAACGAAAAAAATAGAAATGATGTGTTTGAGACATTATTTAATGAAGGAAAAATCATCAAGGTATCGGTTGAGGGGATAAAAGAAACTTTATTTGCACTCAAGGAAGATTTGGAATTACTCGATGAAGTGAAGCAATCAATCCATTTAAAGAATAGAATGGAATTTATAGCTCCTCTGGACAATCTCATGTGGGATCGGAAGCTGATTAAAGCTATTTTTGATTTCGATTACAAGTGGGAAATTTATACGCCGGAATCACAAAGGAAGTATGGTTACTATGTTTTGCCAGTTCTTTTCGGAACACAATTCATTGGAAGAATTGAAGTCATCAACGACAGAAAGAGAAGTGTGCTCGTGGTTAAAAAACTTTGGCTTGAAAACGGTATTGAAGTCACGACTGAGATGAAAGCGAGGCTTACCGATTGTATCAAAAGATTTTCAAAATTCAATCAATGTGAGAAAATTGAGATGGATTTGATTGGTTTTTGATTAATGTTTAACAATTATGTTGCTTATAGTATGATAATTAATTATAATTATGTCAAAAGCATATATAGGTTGGACGGACAGGGAAAAAATTGCCTAAAGTAAAACCAGTTCTGAAGAAATAGTCACTATTTTTTGAGCTGGTATTTTTTTGTGAAAAAATACAAATCAGAAGGAGCGATACTTATGAAAAGCATTAAAACCAAATTGATTCTCTACATCTCTATATTACTGATTCTTTCACTTGGCACCATGGGTGGTCTGGCTCTTTATAGAGCAATGATGGCCATTGAGAGCGAAGCTATTGAGGGAGTGGTCAAACTCAGTGAAGAAGCGGCACACTCTACAACGGTTCAAGTT
>JAWSUW010000285.1:0-1686 GCA_033549245.1 Bacillota bacterium
TTCCAACTTTATAGATTTCAAGAGTATATTCAGCTCTGAAATCATCGAGAATTTTGGAGAAGCGGTAGTCCTGATCAACAACAAGTCGCTTGAAGTCGTGGCATCCAATAGCAAATACAAAAAGCTATCTGAAGAAAATCCGAAATATCTGAGTGTCGATGCCTTGGTTACTGAAGTCCTAAAAGGGGACTCCATCATGGAATTCATCGATTTTCAAAACAAGAAACACGTGTATGAAATCAGGCTCAACAACTTTGGAAAAAAATACGCACTCATATATATCCAAAATATCACCCTCCGTTCAGAACTCGAATCGCACCTCAAGGAGGAACAGGCTTACTTTACTCAGCTTTGGGATACAGCTCCCAACCTCATCATGATTCGAAAAATTTCTGGTGAAGTGGTTTACGTCAACCAGTCCATGGCGACTTTCTTAAGAAGACCCATCCGGAATCTGGTGAACAAACCATTTGTAAACATCTACAATTTTAAAGTCGAGGCTGCAAAGCACGAGTTGATCCAAGAAAAACTGATTACAAATCCGGAAACAGGTCAGACCCATTTTCTGAAACTGACGCACATCATGGGCAACACCAGCTACTTTGAAGCCACAGAGACCCTGATTCTTTATGAAAACGAGAAGCACATTATCACCAACGCGGTAGATCGAAGCGTGGAAGTCCATGCCGACCTTCTGATGAAAAGTTACGACAAAATTCATAAATCCATCTCGGAGGCTGGCACTCTGCCTTATCTGGTGATCGATTTCATGACGAACGATATCCTATTCAAAGAAAGGCTTTCACCATACGTCAATCTTCCAATCACATCATACAACATGTTTTATCAAGGACTGGACAGTGGCAGCAGGGATCGTCTGAATGAGATGCTGGGCAAAGGTGAAGTCACAGATTCCAGACCAATCGTCTATAAAGGAAAGCATTTCTTCATGGTGGAGGAAGTGTTTCATGAAAGTCATGGCAACATCACCGGCGTTCTCATCAAATATGTGACAGCCACAGAGAGCAGATACAGCATGTCCACAATCGGGGGCATGGTGCTCGGACACATCAAAGAGGGACTATTGATCATCGACTTTGACGGAAAAATCGAGTTTGCCAACGAAATGATCCTCAGAATTCTGGATTACACCATGGATGAACTCGTCGGACTCAATATTCTGACCGTCAGCAAAGGTCTATCGCTTGATATGGTGCATCGAAACTGGATGCTTTGCAAACAACACGATTCTCTCCATTTTGAAAGGGTGTACATCACCAAGGAAGGTCAAGAAGTCCCCGTTGAGATAGTGGCTATGCTCCTCAAGCACGAGGACACTGAAAAACTGGTTCTGCTGGTCCGCGATATTATGGAGAAGTTCATCTACAAGAAGAAAATGGTCGATTCCCAGACCCGTTACTCACAGATCCTGGAATCGCTTCAAGACGGTGTGTTTGAAATCAAACTGCCTGAGAAGACTGTCACCTATTACCATGAATTCGATACCGAACGGGGACTGGTCGGACTTGAACTCAATTTCCTCCAGTGGCTCAACAATATACACGACCATGACCGCTCTGTCGTCTATGAGGCGATTGACGTGATCACGTCCGAGAAAAAGGAAAACGAGCAATTCGAGTACCGCTACTTCCAAAAAGGCATCTGGAAATGGATCCGTTCAACCGG
>JAWSUW010000286.1:0-1542 GCA_033549245.1 Bacillota bacterium
GGCTCTATTTTGAGGTAAATAAAAAACGTCAAAGCCTTGAAAAAATTACATTTTGGGCTTGACAGAATAGGAAGGTTACTCATGAAGAAAAAGTTATTTGCTATGACACTAATTGCCGTATTGACATTATCAGCACTCGTTTATGCCGCAGATCATGTCACTAAAATCGAAGCATACCTGGTCAATGATTTGAATTTTAATGTAGATGGGTCAAGTTGGTCCCCGAAAGAAGTGGACGGATCCCCTCTAACTCCAATTATCTACAATGACAGAACATATGTCCCTGTGCGTTCTTTGCTTGAAGACAAAGGCGTAACGGTTGGGTTTGATGCAGATTCCAGAACTGTCATCCTGGATTACTCAACCATAAAACACATCGACAAATCCACACCACTCTTGATGCAAGCAATTCCATCAACAACCGGAGGCGGTGGTGCTGGAAAAGCAACTTTCAGAATCAATCCTGATTTTGAAGCCGTTTCAATTCCTATGGAACAGGAATATTCGTTTGACTTGGCTCAAGATGCAATGATCATGGTTGATGGGAAAGAAATTGAAGGCAGTATCCTCGAGCTCATGATGCTTGCTGAAAGTTGGAATATGAAGTCCATTGAAATGGACATTGACGAAGCCTCAGGAGAAGTTAAGAGCGCTTCAATCATATCCATTGGTGATAGCATTGACGATCAAGCTCTCGCCAGAAAGATAGAAGTTGATATCGAGATCTCTGGACCTCCTTTCAAAATCAAAATCAGAATTAGATTTTAAATTCATGCTTAAAAAAACGCTCTTGAATGAGCGTTTTTTTTGTTGCTATTTGAACCTATAGACTTGAAGTCAATGCATTCATTAATATCAGATAAAGATCTGAACCACTCATGGTTTCTATCACAATATCACCTGCATCCTGATCGATATAAAGCAAGTCATGAATACCAAATAGTGCAACATAACATTCCGATTTAACCACGGCCTCTTCGGACTCGACTTTACCGTGGATTATATTAAAATAATATTCAGGAATCAGACTATGCATCGCTAGATCCTTTGCACCTACGGACAAAATCCAAAGACCACTTTTTTGCTCAAACAGACCTTGCTTTTCAAGGTCAAAAATTGCATTATCGATTTCATAAGCCGTAGGTGACTGATTCCCAATTAACGCATTCAAAGCACTTACGAGGTGAAATGCATGATGATCAGCATTTTGTTCGGCTAAAAGCTCCTCTGATGTGAAACCCAGTATCACATCTTCGCGGGTCAATAATTTGAGATTCTTCTGTCTCATGAGATCAAGTGCCAATAGGTATACATAGGCTGATGCTCTGCTCAATTTGACTTTGAAATTCACATTGACAAATCGACTTGTTCCAGTGAATTCTGAAAGAATGTTTCCTGTATCTTCGTCAATTGGGGGATATTTGAATATAAACCCGTCTTTGGTGGCATCCACTGAGCTTTTTTGCTTACCATTAAAATATACAATCTTGTCGACAGGCGCATCAACACCAGTGATTCTTATGCGTGTATAAGCGTCTGACT
>JAWSUW010000287.1:0-1510 GCA_033549245.1 Bacillota bacterium
GGAACAGAGAAACCGGCATTGTGAAAAGTACGATAAGACCTGCAATTGTTAATGGGATGTCAAGAACTCGGTGACCTTTTTTGCCGATGACAAAACTTGTCTTATGCATTTTTTCGAAAAACTTTTTGACATCTTCAAAAAAGTCGGTATCTGATTTGTGTGGGTTGCCTTTTCTGGATTGCACATGTACTTTAACTGATTTGGATTGGAGTTTTGGTTTTCCTGTCTTGTTGGATGCTTCGAGTTCTATAAGTGCCTCAACCATATCTCCGTCGTGTCGCTCAAGGGCCTCTTTGGCTTCTTTGTAACTTATGTTAGCCCTTTCCATGAGCATATCGATTTTTTCTAAACTTACTGACATATGAATGCCTCCTTTAATTTTTATTATAGTTTGATTATAAAATATTAACCTTAATACGCAACCAAAGAATGGTTAAAATTTGGATAGAAATTATTCTGTCTTCTTTTTGATCCAGCTCGCGATGTCGGTTTCATGACCACTTTCGCGCTTGAACATCATTTTAATACCGAAGAAGAATGGAAGGACAATTGCTATAAGTGAAAATGGCATCATCCAGAAGGTGAGAATCAATACGACCAACAAAGGAAGTTCAAAAAGGAACTGATCTTGTTTTCTCCATGCGATTTTGATCAGTAGTGATTTTTGGATCAGCTTTCCAAATTGCTTCAGTGCCCATTTGAATTTGCCTTTCCATTCATTGACTGTCTCTTTTTTGATTGCAGGCTCTTTTTCTACTGGAGCCTCATTTTTATTTTCGATTTCGATGATGGCTTCGAGTACGTCACCTCCGTGTTTTTCGAGCATTTCTTTAGCTTCTTTGTAACTCACTTTTGTTCGATCCATGATTTGATCGATTTGTTCTATAGTGATTGACATGTGGACCTCCTTATAAGATGTTTTATACTATGGGTCAATTATAAGGCTACAATATTAACACATCACCAATAAAGGGTTAGAAAACAGAAAGAATTTGAACAATATATTCAATTTTTCAGACGAATTACCAAACCTTAACGGATGTTAATGAATGTTAATAGTATTTCTATTGAACTTTAAAACCTAATTTGTTATTATTAGTCTCGTTGACAGGCTACAGATTGAATTGCTTAAGAGTTTGCATTTATCCCCCTTTTATAATAAATGTAAATGGTCAATTCGAGGTGCACATTGGTGCGCCTTTTTTTTTGTTACATAGCTGATGACAATATGTTAAAATGAGCCATATCGAACAAATTGAAAAGGATGATGGTATGAATAATAGAAGATTAATTGTTTTGGGCAATTATTTTGGTTTTGTGGTCATGGGAATGATCGTGATCTCGTTTGGTGCGATCATGCCGGATATAAGATCGACTTTTGATTTGTCTTATGAGCAAGGCGGTCTGATGCTATCAATATTCTCACTCAGTTATTTGGCGAGTGGTCTGCTCGGAGGAGTCTTTTCAGATAAAATTGGGATAAAGAAGACCATTATTCTGGGTAATTTGC
>JAWSUW010000288.1:0-1322 GCA_033549245.1 Bacillota bacterium
GTGTCTTTTCAACTAAAGGACATGACTTAGCCTTCACTCCTATGGATTCATACTATTTAATTGAAGTGGGAACGCCAAAAGGACAATCACTACTTAATGAAATAAAATCATTTTTAACTGAAGTTGATGATAACATACTAAAGGATAAAAACGCCTTAATGGCAAAAATTGAAGAAAGTTTCCCATTAAAAATGGATCTGTCAAACCTTTGGGATGACATGGCAAAAACCTTCAATGCTGACTTTTGGTTAGATGAAGCAAATGCATGTATTGGCTGTACAGGATGTACCAACGTATGTCCAACCTGTACTTGCTTTAATGTCGTTGAGGAAAACATCGATGAGAATGAGGGACGTCGGGTAAGATACTGGGATTCATGTCAAAGTGTTCATTTTACAAGAAATGCAGAATACCATAATCCAAGAGATGATGTTTCCCGTGTTCGGTACAGAATCTACGATAAACTAAAATACATTGAGGAAAGATTTGGCTATAAAGGTTGTTCCGGCTGTGGCAGATGTACGGATGTATGTCCAACCTATATAAGCATCATAGATATTATAGGAAAAATCCAAAAGACTGCAAAAGAAAATCCTGAACCACCAGCAATTCACCAAATCACTAAAATTCGTCATGAAATTATGAATCGTGAAATAAAATCAAAAAACGGTCTTTATTTACCTGACGTTGCAACAATAACACGTGTAAAGCAGGAAACACCTGAAATAAAACGTCTTTTTATGAAATACGACGATCCTGAACTTCACAAGAACTACGAGCACAAAGGGCAGTTTTTCCAAGTGACGGTTTTTGGAAAAGGTGAAGTACCTCTTTCTATACCATATGGACCCGATCAGACTGACGAACTTGTATTTGATTTTAAAAACGTTGGTTCAGTAACGGATATATTGTTTCAAATGAAAGAAGGAGATAAGGTTGGCTTGAGAGGACCTTATGGACGAGCTTTCCCATATGATACTCTTAAGGGTCGCAATTTGGTCTTTATCGGTTCAGGAGTTGCCATGGCACCACTTAGATCAGTTATTGAATCTTTGATAACGAACTCACATGATTTCAAGAAAGTCTTTATACTGGCTAGCGCTCTAAGATATGAAAAACTTCTTTATAAGGATGAAATGATAGAATGGGCGAAGGTTCCTAACATAATAGTAAAATATGCACTAAAATATCCTACAGATGAGGTTGATGCTTATAATGGCTATGTGAATGATTTACTCCCTGGTCTTGACCTTGACTGGTCAAGCACTACTGCATTAGTATGTGCATCACCAACAAGGATCAAAAAAGTATCAAGGGATCTT
>JAWSUW010000289.1:0-739 GCA_033549245.1 Bacillota bacterium
GGCTTTTGAATGAAATCAACTGCACCAGCCTTAAGTGCCTTACTTAAATTGTCTTTAGTGCCCACTGATGAAAGCATAACCACTTTTGCCATCTTGTCAAAAGCAATGATTCCATTTACTGCGCCAATACCATCTAGTTCTGGCATGATAATATCCATAAATACCAAGCTGGGCTTATTCTCTTTGTAAATATCAATAGCAGAACTGCCATCGGATGCTTCTAAAATCTCATATTCCCCCAACTCAAAAATCATATTCGTTAATTGTCGCCTGATCATTGTGGAATCGTCACAGATCAATATCTGAATATTTCGCTCTGAAAGCATCACCAGTTTCATAATTTGAGCATCATCAATACGCTGTTACAGCATCACTTATATTGAGTTAGAGCATCATTTTTCAAGAAATAGCGAGCTACTATGCAGCCCGCATAATGTTTAGAATTGGTTTTGTTTTTCAGCATTTTCAGCGAATAATTGTCGCATATTTATATCTCCCGAATAGATCCACGCAGCGTTGTGAACAATTCTGTCCATAATGGCATCTGCATGAACACCACCGCCAAGTCGTTGGTGCCAATCGGGTTTCTTGAACTGAGTGCAAAAGATGGTTGAACTGTTATCATGTCTACGTTCAATAAGTTCAAAAATGAAATGCTGTTCTTCTTCGGACAGAACATCAAAAAGCCACTCATCAAGGATTAATACGTTGTAATTTGTAAATTTCTTAAGCAACTTCG
>JAWSUW010000290.1:0-642 GCA_033549245.1 Bacillota bacterium
TGGCCAAACCGGTCATCGTTGATCTGGGAAGGCTTCACCGGGTAGTGGAAGAGTCCTTCCAGGTCTTTCATGTCGTAGTAGGCATCCATCCGCCACAAAGGGTGATGATCGTCACACATGTTCACCATCATCATGAGTGCCAGGATACCGTAAGGGATTTCTTCAGGCCGGCCTTTGCTGGAAGAAAGTTTCTCATTAAACAGTTCCACCACGCCCATTTGTTCGGCCAGTCCCACAATCAACCCAGCTTTACCAGGGCTTTGTGCATCGATCATCATACCTTGGCTCATCGAATCCCACGCTCCTTTAGATGGCTTTACGTGGATATTCGACATAAAAAGATGTAATCCTTTTTGCAGAATATTGCGACTATATTCAGATTCTTAACGCTTTAATTCTCAGTTATCAGATGTTATATTTTGCGGAGTATGTGATACCATATTTTTATCCGTTTGTTTTTCTTATAGCCATTCAATATTGGTTTAGGTGTCAAAAGTAATTTTCACACCAATGGATACTCATTGAACAACTTAAAGAACTAACATCAACTACCTTTTACACACCTAACATATACCTTAAAAGCATTGCAATATCAACACTTTCCGCCATATTTGTGATATAATAAAGGTATCACAGGTGATT
>JAWSUW010000291.1:0-639 GCA_033549245.1 Bacillota bacterium
CTTGTATTTGCAGCAGTGTGTGGTATGCAGATGTATAATCAACATAAGGTAAATCAACCACAGCCAAATAACAGTAAACAAAATGGAAATAAGAATAATAACCAAACTAAGAACAAGCAGAGCAGACCAAGGCAACAAAATCATAGTAACCATAATAAAAATAATCGAAGATAGGCTTGTGCCTATCTTTATTATTTACTGGTAATTACACCTCAATTTTTGTTATGATAAGTATTATTTACATACAGGGGGTAGATTATGGCTTCAACCTGAACTTTGCATAAAAGTTACACTAAACACTTTTTGAAGCTGAAAAACGTTGCCTCAGACATCTAAAAATGTCATCAGCTCCTGCAAGCTTTTGCCACTTTTTTGGAAAGCCTCCATTACTTGTTTGGCCTCGTGTTCCTTCTTTTGCTTTTGAAGTTCCAACAGTCTGTCTGATAGAGCATCCTGTTTTTCTTGAAGTTTTGTTAGCTCACTATTTATTTTTGTAATTTCAGTTTCAATCGAAGTTATCGATTTCGTCCGAGCCATCGTCGTAATCCTCCTCATCCTGGATATCTGTATTTGTCATCAATGACTTGTTCTTCGACAATAGATTGCCGATTCCGCTTGCAATATCACGAATATTATTCT
>JAWSUW010000292.1:0-566 GCA_033549245.1 Bacillota bacterium
TCAGCGGTCTGGTTTAAAAGAGCGGATAACTCCACTGAAGCATTTCCTAAAAGGTCGTTGGCAATGGCTGCTTTTTCGCCTTCATCTGAAATGCCCTGAAGTCCCCTTACAGTCATCTCAAAGACTTCTTCTCGAGATTTCCCTTGAAGGTCTGCCATAGAGATGCCCAGTCGCTGAAACTTTTCTGTGGCAGAGGAACTACCATTGATGGCATCATCCACGGTATTGTTCAGTTTTTTCATTCCGTTTTCTAAGGATGAAATGCTAGCACCATTTTGCGAAAGGACATAGTCCCACTCTTGATAGCCTTTTCTCGACAGCCCGATTCGCTGACTGGCTTTATCAATCTCATCACCAGCTGCCGCTGCCTCATTTGCCATATCATAGAGCTTTTTACCTGCAGTTACCGCCGCAGTTCCAATGGCAGCCATAGCAACACCGATGCCTGCAGCCACCCCTTTAAGGACTGATCCTAGCTTTTCAAACTTTCCACCGGAATCATCTGCTACTTTAGCAGAGTCTTTGATTTCATCCCCAAACTTGTCTGCTTCTTTACCAGCATCATC
>JAWSUW010000293.1:0-508 GCA_033549245.1 Bacillota bacterium
TCAGTGCCTCGTTAAACCGTGCCGCATTGTGATTCGCTGCACTGCTGTCATTGGGCACCATACCGTATGCACTGGCATACGCCCTTTGGTCGAGTATAGGCTCTCCTATGGTGATTGGTTTTTCTCCGGGAGTCTTTTCAGGTTCACGCTCCATGTCTGTTGCAATTCTTAGTCTCATAAACTCATTTATGTTTTCAAGTACATTTGTCTGAAAAAATAACAGCACAATAACCAAACCAATTATGAATAGTATGGGAATAATAAAAAACAATCTATTGAAGCTTTTTCTCATAAAGAAACTCCTTTAATCAGAATTAATGAGCATTGTGTTAGTATTCTTGATGTGATATTAATGTTGTGCGCAAAATCCGCACCACATTCTGCGAAATGAATAGTAGTTTCTTCTTAGCCCCGCTTCAAAATGCAGAAACTTGATTATTTTGTCCCGCCTATATTTAACACTTTCATTCTGGTTATATCTATGAATTAATTTCATTAATTACTACCC